>NZ_JASOLS010000230.1:0-252 GCF_030215295.1 Corynebacterium sp. UMB6689
GAAACGCAGAGTGGCGTGCGTGCAGACGAGTGTGGCATCTGGCCCTTCCAGGAACCGCAGGAACGCCGCGACTTTCGATTCGTTGCTGCCGGGTGTGCACAGGTTGTTCGCGGGTTTAACGTCCCAATCCGCGAAGAAGCCGTAGGTGGTGAGGTCGGTGGGCGCGAAGGACGCACCGATGGAGCGTTCGGGTACCGCCACGATCACCTTGCGCCGGCCCTGGTTGAAGAGCTTATCGAGCGCAATAAACAT
>NZ_JASOLS010000231.1:0-252 GCF_030215295.1 Corynebacterium sp. UMB6689
ATATAGAAGTGCCATGATTAAAGGCTTTGGATGATAGGCAGGGCGGCCGTCCTGCGTACTGAAGCTTTCAAAGTATTTTTCATCCAGAGACTCAATAAAATTATAGATTGAAAATACAATATGATCTGGAACGATACATGCAGATAATTCTAGTGGAAGTGCTGTTTGATTCATGTTATATTGTATGTACATAAGAAGCACCCCTTAATCTTTAGTGTGGTTACTAATATTATAACAGGGTGCTTTTTTAAT
>NZ_JASOLS010000232.1:0-251 GCF_030215295.1 Corynebacterium sp. UMB6689
GAGCTACCTAGTGGTTAGGCAGCTATTTCTTTTCTGCTGTTGATTGCGCCGGTGTGGTTCTCGAAGTCGACGGGGCTGACCATTCCGAGTGCAGAGTGCCGGCGCCGACGGTTGTAGACGACTTCAATCCAGTAGGCAACGGCCTTGCGTGCGGCATCACGGGTTGTCCATCGCTTACGGTCGTAGAATTCAGTCTTTAGCGTCGACCAGAACGACTCAGCCATCGCGTTATCGAAGCACACACCAGTACG
>NZ_JASOLS010000233.1:0-251 GCF_030215295.1 Corynebacterium sp. UMB6689
CTTGTCTTTCATCTTGTCAATGATGTCGGGGTTAACGGTAACGGTTTCCAAGTTCTTCAAGTAAGCGTCATCGACTTCTTTACCAATCACTTGATAGAGTCCCTTGGCCTTGATCTCCTCCAAGTCAGCCAGAGGGATGGTTAACATATCCACATCCTTGACGTGGTTGACTAAGGCATCAGCGTCTTGTGGTGGCATTTGGCCCCCATCTTCCCCGTAAACCTTGTAACCGTTGTAGTATTCGTTATTAT
>NZ_JASOLS010000234.1:0-251 GCF_030215295.1 Corynebacterium sp. UMB6689
CTCCGATTTGTTTGCCGTTCTTATCGAAGACCGGCTTAATATCTGGAGTTAAGCCATCTTGACCGTCCTTGCCATCTTTTCCGTCTTTACCATCGCGACCGTCACGGCCGTCTTTGCCGCGAACAAGACCTGCATCAATGGTCCGACCATCGTCAAGACTGATGATCAAATGTCCGGCTTCATCGACCTTGGCATCTTTAATGCCGCCCTTATTTGGACGAGGGATTACTTGAGTGGTTTGGTTGCTGTTG
>NZ_JASOLS010000235.1:0-250 GCF_030215295.1 Corynebacterium sp. UMB6689
AGATCCGCGCGATCTGATTGCCGATATTCGCCAGGGCCTCGAGTCCATCGCCTAGAGACCAGAGATCAAGGATTATCATGACGCCCAGCCCCCAGTTCCTCGTGGGACACGCTCCCCTGGATCCGGTTACCGATGCCGCGCCTATCGGTGATTTTGATACCGGCTACACTCCCGCACCCCGCCTCACCGAGCGCCCTACCGGCGCCTGGCTGGAAGGGGACGAACCGGGTGAGCGCCGCTTCGCGGATCT
>NZ_JASOLS010000236.1:0-250 GCF_030215295.1 Corynebacterium sp. UMB6689
TTTTACTTTATAGGGGACCTTTGTTTAGATTATTCAATTCAGATAAGGAGATTTGCAGACTCGGTCAGGCTTGTCTATACTAAAGCAAGAGGACACAAATTTATAAAAAGGGGAAAATAATTTATGGAAATTAGACAGTTAAAAATATCGGATACCCAGGCGAGTTACCAGGTGATTAAGGTCATCTTAGAACACTTAGATGAGCCTTTAATTAATGAATATGGTTGGGAGACTAGTGGCAAAATAATCG
>NZ_JASOLS010000237.1:0-250 GCF_030215295.1 Corynebacterium sp. UMB6689
GACGGTTACCGACGCTCCGAAGGACCCGGATCAGGCGGTGTCGGCGAACACCAAGGAGTTCTATGGGGTGGACCTTTCGGAGGTCTTCCCGAAGGGCACCAAGGTGGACGTGGACAAGAGCACCTGGACTGATGTGGACGAGACGACGGCGATGGTGCTTACAACAATCACCCGCCCCGGCCAGCAGGCAGAGAAGTACACTGCGGTACTTGGCAAGTCCAACGGAAAGTGGACGTTGCTTGGCACTCTG
>NZ_JASOLS010000238.1:0-249 GCF_030215295.1 Corynebacterium sp. UMB6689
CGTCACATCAAAGAGGTGCAGGTAGTACTTGCCAGTGTCGCCAAAAGGTGACCAGGCGCTGCCGCCAAACTTAGACAGCCAGTCTGTCGGCTCATCACGCAGAAAGAAAAAATCTTGGTAGTACGGATCGCCAGCTAAAGCTTTTTGAAACCATTCATGCTCGGTCGAGCAATGATTTAAGACCATATCCAGCATGAAGTCAATGCCGTATTCTTTCCCAACTTGGACCATCTCTTCAAAGTCAGACAT
>NZ_JASOLS010000239.1:0-249 GCF_030215295.1 Corynebacterium sp. UMB6689
GCCGGCTTCAGTGGGCACTCTTCCGGAAGAAGAGTGCATCTTTTTAATCAAATCAAGTTTTTCAAGTTTTGCCATATCATTTCTAATAGTTGCAGAACTTGCCTCAAGGCCAGTCAGTTTTAGAATCGATTTAGAGCCAATCGGTTCTTCACTTTGACTATAGGCGTCAATAATCGCTTTTAAAACAATAATTTGTCTTTTACTTAACATCTTATCACCTCTTTTAGCACTTGACAGCTCCTTCTGCTA
>NZ_JASOLS010000023.1:0-37958 GCF_030215295.1 Corynebacterium sp. UMB6689
CTTCGGTGCGCCGCGACGGGGGTAGTGGGAGGGCTGTGATGACAACGCGCGCATGGTGCGTGCGTTAACTTGTGTGGCTCAAGTGATTCGTGGGGTGAATTTCGGGGTAGAAGTCTCAAGTCTTTGTTGAGGCTGTGGGGGCTTAAGTGCAGGTTGAGGGTTGTTGTGGCCCAAGTGGCAGGGGAAAATTGTGGTCACACAACGACGCACCGCGTGGCCACATACTGCGGCCACACCAGGCGGTGTTCGCGCCTCGGCGCGAGTGACGTGATGAAGACAAGTTCGTAGGGGAAGACGAAGCTCGTCTTGCGTCGGCGCATGCCGGCGTGCCATCACTCGCACGTCAAAGGAGTTTAAGGAGTGAATCAACGCGTTCACCCGCAGCTGGCCGGTGCCGCCGTGCCGGCCGCTTCAGCCACCCCACTTGGTAGCCCGGCGGATAGTTGGCCCAACCGTGCCTGCGGTGAGGTCTGCACAGCCGTGCTGGAGATCTCAGGCATGCCGCGCAGCCTGCGTCCTGCCATCGAGCGCGCCATGGCGCGCTGTATTCGCAGTGAAAGCGAATTCATCGTCCCCGGCGATGACCCGCTGACCGCCCAGTGGTGCACCCGCTGGCGTCGCGACCCACTGTGGGACGTTGTCAGCATGAATGCCGACAACACGATAACGACGGATGCCGACAACGTAGTTAAAGGGGAAACCGCCAACGCAGGTTGCACCGGAATCGGCTGCCAACAAGTGCTCACCGGAACGCCCAGCGAATTGGAAGCGCTGGGCCGCGCGGTGGAGATGCTGGCAGGGGAGTACGGTTTCCGGGGCGTCGTCAAGCGCGCGGTCTAAGGCCTAGTCCGCGAAGGGATCGAGGATGCGCTCCGGCAGGTCCGCCACGGAGTCAATGATGCGTGTCGGGCGGAAAGGATAGCGCTCGATGATGCGGTCATCGCTGATACCGGAGCGCACCAGGATGCTGCGCATGCCGGCCTCCAGGCCAGACTTGACGTCGGTATCCATGCGGTCACCGATCATCACGGTGTTCTCCGAGTGCGCGCCAATGTTATTCAACGCGCTGCGCATCATGACCGGGTTGGGCTTGCCCACGTAATAAGGTTCGCGGTTGGTCGCCGCGGTGATGAGTGCCGCGACAGCACCCGTGGCTGGCAGCACGCCCTGCGGGGCCGGGCCCGTAACGTCCGGGTTGGTGGCAATGAACCGCGCGCCGTCGCGGATGAGATTGATTGCCGTGGTGATGGCTTCAAAAGAATACGTGCGGGTCTCACCCAAGACCACGAAATCCGCGTCCCGGTCGTTGAGAATCCAGCCGGCCTCGTGCAGCGCGGTGGTCAGCCCAGACTCGCCCACGACATAAGCCGTGGACAGCCCCGCCTGGTTGGAGAGGAAAGCCGCCGTGGCCGTCGCGGAGGTCCAGATGCGCTCCGCCGGAATATCCAAACCGGTGTTCTGCAGGCGCGCGGACAGGTCCCGCGGGGTGGACATCGAGTTATTAGTCAGAACCATGTACTCGATGTTGTTATCCTTCAGCGCTTGGATGAATTTATCCGCGCCGGGAATCATCTCCCCTTCCTTGATGAGGACGCCGTCCATGTCCGAAAGATAAGAAATCACGAGTGTTCCTCCACATACTCAGCAAGTTCGCCCACCGTGGTCACGGAGAGCATGGTTTCTTCATTAAGGCGGACCCCGCAGGCTTCCTCGAGGCGCACGGCTAATTCGATGCGCTCGAGTGATTCAACCCCCAGGTCCTCCAACTTCGCTTCGCGCTCCAGGCCTTCCTCCACGCCGGTCACCTTTGTGATGAGGCGGGTGAGCTCGCTATAGGCGTCGCCGGCGGGGGCAGAATCCTTCTCTTCTGCCGGCGCGGAGCCGAAGCGGGCTTGGAGTTGCGCTGAAAGGTCATTAGCCATGGGGCCCAGTCTAGTATTGAAATGTCATGGTTATTCGAGCACGTTCCTCCGCCATCGCCCGCAGCTGGTCGCGCCGGGTTCGCCCCCGCATGCGCGCCGTCGAGCACACCGTCCACAACGATCTGCATGATCTCACAACAAAGCCAGGGCTGACAGGAGTGAGCGACTCGGGCTTCGTGGATAACGACGGCGTGCGCGTGGCCTGGTATGAGGTGGGCCCTGAGGATGCGGAGGTCACCGCGGTTTTCATCCACGGCTATTGCCTGTCTGCTGAGAGCTTCTACTCCCAGGTCAACGACGTGCGCCGTAACTATCCAACGGTGCGCTGCCTGCTTGTCGATGTCCGCGGCCACGGCCAATCCACCCACGTCGCCCCCGCGCAGTGCACGGTGCGGGGCGCGGCCGATGACGTGCTGGCCGTGATTTCCGAGCGCGCCACCGAGGGGCCCTTGGTCCTCCTCGGGCATTCCATGGGCGGGATGATCGCGCTGAATTTATTACGCCGCGCCCCGCGGGATGTCTTTGATCGCGTCGAAGGAATGGCGCTGGTGGCCACCTCGATGCAGCGTTTTGCCGCCGCTGGCGCGGCTCGCATCTTGGAATCGAAGACGCTGGGCATGGTCTACCGCGCTTGCCTGAAGCTGCCGAACCGGCTCAACCGCGTGCGCTTCGAGGCAGCAGCACTCATCGCCCCAGTGTTTGCGGCACTGTTGCAGGGCTTCCCGCAGATGGACAAGCTGCAATTCCACGTGGCGATGCTGCTGGATACTCCGATGTCGAGCTACGCGGGCTTCTTCGATGACTTAGTAGAGCACTCCGAGTTCGGTGCAACGGCGCGGCTGCGCAGCGTGCCGGGGGAAATCGTGGTGGGCCAGCATGACATTGTGACCCCGCGCCGCCAATCGGAGGTCATTGCCCGCCACTGGCCGGACTCTACCCTGACCGTCATCGATGGCGCCGGCCACATGGTCATCCTGGAAGAGCCTAGCGAGGTCTCTAAGGCTTTGGGCAGGGTCCTCGATCGCGTGCTCGGCAACTAGTCCTCGCCGCTGATGGCTGCTGAGCCTTTTATCGGCGTTGGCTGAGCCTCCTGTGGTGGTCGAACTGCCCGTTCTGCCAAAGTTATAGCCTCTGATTCAAGATCTGGCCAGAACTTTGGCAACAAGGGCAGTTGCCCCTGGGCTGGAACATGAGTTGAGCATGAGAAAGCCCCTCCTGCTCAGGCAGAAGGGGCTTGAGGCCTTAAGCTCTAGCCTTAGTCCTCATCGGAGGACGTGGAGACGGTGGCGGTCGGGTCGTCGAGCTTCAGCTCGCGGGCCGCCTTCTCTACGGTGCTGCGCTCCACCTTGCCTTCGCGGGCGAGGCCCTCGAGGACGCCGACGACGATGGACTCGGCGTCGATGTTGAAGTAGCGGCGAGCACCCTCACGGGTGTCGGAGAAGCCGAAGCCGTCTGCGCCCAGGACGATGTACTCACCCGGGACGTAGGGGCGAATCTGCTCCTGCAGGTCCGTGGCAAAGTCGGAGACGCCGACGAACGGTCCCTCGAAGCTCTTGAGCTGGGAGGTAGCGAAAGCCTCGGTCGGCTCCGTGCCCTTGCGCAGCGCCTCCTGGTTGCGGGCAGCACCGTCGCGAGCCAGCTTGACCCAGGACGTGACGGAGAACAGCGAAGCCTTGACGTCGTAGTTCTCAGCCAGGATCTCCTGGGCGCGCAGAGCCTCGTACATACCCACACCGGAGGCCAGGATGTTGGCAGGGATGGAGCCGGACTCAGCGGTGTTGTAGTGGTAGATGCCCTTGTGCAGGCCCTCGACATCGAGGTTCTCCGGCTCGGCAGGCTGCTTGACCGGCTCGTTGTACACGGTGATGTAGTACATGATTGGCTCGTTGTCCTCGCCGTACATGCGCTCGATACCGCGGGGGACCAGGTGCGCAATCTCGTAGCCGAAGGCTGGGTCGTAGACCTCCACAGCCGGGTTGGTCGACGCCAAGATTGGGGAGTGGCCGTCCATGTGCTGCAGGCCCTCACCGGTCAGGGTGGTGCGGCCGGCGGTAGCGCCGATGATGAAGCCGCGGCCCAGCTGGTCGCCAGCAGCCCAGAAGGCATCACCGGTGCGCTGGAAGCCGAACATCGAGTAGAAGATGTACAGCGGGATCATCGCCTCGCCCTGGGTGGCGTAGGAAGTAGCCGCCGCAGTGAAGGACGCTGCGGCACCGGCCTCAGAAATGCCCTCGTGCAGAATCTGGCCGTCCGTGGCCTCGCGGTAGGAGAGCATGAGGTCGTGGTCCACCGGAACGTAGTTCTGGCCGCGCGGGTTCCAGATCTTCAGGGTGGGGAACCACGAGTCCATACCGAAGGTGCGGGCCTCATCCGGGATGATCGGCACGACGCGCTTGCCCAGCTCCTTGTCGCGCATGAGCTCCTTGAAGGTACGCACCAGCGCCATGGTCGTGGCCACGTCCTGCTTGCCGGAACCCTTGCGTACCGAGCGCAGCTTGGACAGGTCTGGGGTTGTCAGAGTCTCGAAGTTCTCACGGCGCTCCGGCAGGAAGCCGCCCAGCTCTTTACGACGCTCCAGCATGTACTTGATCTCCGGAGCATCTTTGCCCGGGTGGTAGTACGGCGGCAGGTACGGATCGGCCTCGAGCTGCTCATCGCTGATCGGGATGCCCTGCTTATCGCGGAAGAGCTTGAGATCCTCCAGCGTCAGCTTCTTCATCTGGTGGGTAGCGTTGCGGCCCTCGAAGTTGTGGCCCAAGCCGTAGCCCTTAATGGTGTGGGCCAGGATGACCGTCGGGCGGCCGGTGCCCGCGTAGCTCAACGCCTTGTCGTATGCAGCGTAGATCTTGCGGTAGTCGTGGCCACCGCGGCGTAGTGCCCAAATCTCATCATCGGACATGTCCTCCACCAGCTTGAGCGTGCGCTCATCGCGGCCGAAGAAGTGCTCGCGCACGTAGGCACCGTCGTTCGCCTTGAAGGTCTGGTAGTCACCATCGGAGGTGGTGTTCATGATGTTGACCAGGGCGCCGTCCTTATCGGCTTCTAGCAGCTTGTCCCAGCCACGGCCCCAGACAATCTTGATGACGGACCAGCCGGCACCGCGGAAGAAGGACTCCAGCTCCTGAATGATCTGGGTGTTACCGCGCACCGGACCATCGAGACGCTGCAGGTTGCAGTTGACCACGAAGGTCAGGTTATCCAGCTCATAGAGGGAAGCCATCTGCAGCAGACCGCGGGACTCCGGCTCATCCATCTCGCCGTCACCCAGGAAGGCCCAGACGTGCTGCTTGGAAGTGTCCTTAATGCCGCGCTTCTCCAGGTACTTGTTGAAGCGTGCCTGGTAAATGGCGTTGATCGGGCCAAGGCCCATGGACACAGTGGGGAATTCCCAGAAGTCCGGCATCAGGCGCGGGTGCGGGTAAGAAGGCAGGCCATTGCCCTCGCCGCGGGAGTGCTCCTGGCGGAAGCCGTCGAGGTCCTCCTCGCTCAGGCGGCCCTCCATGAAGGCGCGGGCGTAGACACCCGGGGAAGCGTGACCCTGGAAGAAAACTTGGTCACCGCCGGAGGGATCGTCCTTGCCCTTGAAGAAGTGGTTCAGACCCACCTCATACAGCGGGGCAGCGCCAGCGTAGGTCGAGATGTGTCCGCCGACGCCAATGCCTGGGCGCTGCGCGCGGTGTACCATGATGGCCGCGTTCCAGCGGATCCAGCGGCGGTAGCGCTTCTCCAACTCCTCATCGCCCGGGAACTCCGGCTCGAGGGAGGTGGGGATGGTGTTAACAAAATCCGAGGACGTCAGGGACGGCAACGGCACGCGCTTAGCGGTAGCGCGCTCAAGAAGACGCAGCATGAGGTAGCGGGCGCGCTCCGGATCGGAAGAATCTAGAAGACCATCGAGGGAGTCCATCCACTCGCGGGTCTCCTCCGGGTCGGAGTCATGCAGGTATGCTGCCACGCCATCGCGAACGATGGGAAAGTTGGAGTCGCCGTTGTGGGCGTCCAAGTCGGCCATTAAATCCTCCTGGGTCGTAGTACACAGATCTTGCTCTAGGATACGCGCCTCTTTCGCGGTGGGGCACTCGGAGGCCCCCACGGGTGGTTTTATGAGGGAAAATGTCCACCTCTGGGCGAGATCGGGGGCGGTTCGACGCGAAAAAGTGCACCGTAGACGTTAAAATACTCTGCATGACATCAACTACTTCATCGGAAGGAACTCAGCGAGTGACGGGATTTGCAGCCAAGCTCGGTATCGAGGAGGGCCAGATTGCCCTAGAACTTGGCTGGGACGAGGACTGTGACTCCACGATTTCTGAGTCCATCGAGGACGTGTTGGGGGAGGACTTCCTCGAGGAGGAGACCGACGAGCTGTGTGACCTCGTGCTGCTGTGGTGGCGCGCGGAGGACGGCGACTTGGTCGATGGGCTGGTGGATGCCACCCGTCCCCTGGGCGATTCCGGCCGCATCTGGCTGCTGACCCCGGGTGCTGGAAAGCCGGGCAACCTGGAGCCGGGTGAGATCTCCGAATCCGCACAGCTGGCCGGCCTCGTACAGACCAAGGCTGAGCGCCTCGGCGAGTGGCAGGGTTCCTGCCTCGTGGCCCGCGGCTACACCAAGAAGCCCTAAAGAATAACCGCAGGATATACCTGCTCAGGCGGCATTCGCGGCGTCGAATCACACCCTGATTTGTTGCTGCGGGTGCCTATGGGCTAATCTTGTTCGAGCACACCAAGTGTACTGCGGCTTTAGCTCAGCTGGAAGAGCAACTGGTTTACACCCAGTAGGTCGGGGGTTCGATCCCCTCAGGCCGCACCAAATGAAACCCCTTTCCGTTAAGTCGGAGAGGGGTTTCGTCGTGCTCGGCGGTTGCCCGCGGGTGCTCTAGGGCGAAGGCCGCTTTGGCGGTCGGCGTAGATGCGGACTGCTCCGGCTGCTTTGAGTTGGGTGTGTTGGCGTTCGGGGGTTTGGTCAGGGTTTAACCCTAGCGAACACTTGGTATGGTTCCGGAATTAGTGTTCGGTTAGGGTATACCTCAAATGTGAAGCTTCCTAGAACAATGGCCGAACGATGTAATCCGGGTGGGGGAGACTACTAACCACACAAACCCGCGCTAAAACAGCAAACATGTATTGAGGAGGATGGCATTGACGCGTAAACAGAAAAGCGCAGCCTACTGGTCGAGCGTTACTGTCGTTGTAGTGCTGTTCATCGCAACGCTTGTAATCAATTATCTAGCAGGACTAAGTGCTGATGAATCATACTTTGGAGCACATTGGTGGCATCGTCTGGCGTGGGTTACGCCACTGTTGTTCTTGGCTTCTTTGATTTGGGCCTGGTTCGAGCACAGGAAGGTGCATCGGTATCCGCATTGACCCATATTTAGTAGGGTCGCGCGTGAATGAGAAGGAAGCCTTTGCGCTTGGGTGAAAGATGCTTTTTGCTCTAGTGGGGAGTGTCGATCGGGCCTAACCCCCGACGTGTCTACTTTCCGGGGTCAGGCCCATGTCTTCGCCCCAGTTGGGAATGCAGTTCTCAGCGGTGCAGCCAGCGGCTTCAAGAATACTGTCGGCAATCTCCATGTTTAGAAAGCCGGCAATCTCGGAAATCTCGGTTTCGGTCGCTTCTCACGTCCACGCAATCGCGTTCATGATCGTCCCCTTTGGGGGCCGAGGCTAGAAGCGTTCCTGACCGCGCTCGCGGATCTTCTCGTAGAAGTCCGGCTTGGCGGAGCCATAGCGCGAGCGGGAGCGGCGGGAAGGCTGCGTTCCAGCCGCCGGTCTTGGTCCTGAGGCAGAAGGCGCTGTGGCTTCGGGGTGCTCGCTCGCAGGCTCCTCGTGCTCGGAGATATCGACGTCTGCGGACGCATCGGGGGAGCCAGCACTGGTGGCGGCCGCGGTGGCCTCGGCCATCAGGGCTTCCTCCTCGCGGGCCCGGCGGCGCTCCCGAATCTCGGACCACACGAAGTAGGCAAAGCCCAGCGGCGCCATGATGCCGAAGGCAATCCATTGGTAGCCATAGGAGAGGTGATTGCCGCGGTCCAACTTCGGCACCGGCAGCGCATGAAGCTCACCTGGTTGCTCGGGGGAGAGCTGGAGGTAGTCGTGGGCGAGGGGGACGTCGACAAGCTCTGCTATCTGCTCCGTATTGATGGAGTAGACCTGTGTGTATCCCTGCTCCTCAATGGGGGCGGAGGAGTGCTCGCGCTCGTTGTAGCGCGCCATGCCCACGATGGTCACCTTGTCCCTGGGCGCCGGATCGATGTGGGGCACAGAATTGCCCTCATCCGTAGGCACCCAGCCGCGGTTGACCAAGAAGGTCTCGCCGGATTCGGTTTCAAAGGGAACCAGTGACTGGAAGCCCGGGGCGGACTCCACCGGGCGCAAGCGCAGGAGAACCTCATCCTCCGGGAGGTAGTGGCCAGTTAGCTCCGCGCGCTCCCACTCCTTGTGCAAGGAACCATCCGCCGAAAAAACCTCGGTGACCGGTTGGGGGTCGGCCTCATAGGCCTCCTCAATGAGGTGGTTGCGCTCCACAATCTGATCGTCCTTATTTAGCTGCCACGGTGCCAGCACCGTGAAAGAGAAATAGGAAAAGGCGACGACGAAGATGAGAAAGAGCACCCACCCAGGCTTGAGGAATGTCTTGAGCATGATGATCAGTCTAGTAGCCGCAAAGAATTATCTAGCCGTGGTTCGTCTTAATCCACTCGAGTAGGCCGGGAACGGCGGCATCAATCTCCTCGCGGGTGCGGGCGAAATCCTCCTCCGTGCCGTAGAAAGGATCCTCTACGCTGGCATCCTCCGGGGAATTCGGATCGAAGCTGCGCATGAGGCGCACCTTCTCCTGTGGGATGCCGCGATCTAGGAGGGCATCGCGGTGGCCGGTGTCCATGGCCACGAAGAGATCCGCGTCCATGTGCTCTTCGCCCAGCTGGGCAGCCTGGTGGCCGGCACCATCGTGGCCGCCGCGGCGCAGTTCAGCAACGGCGCGCTCATCCGCGCCCTGGCCCACGTGCCAGCCGCCGAGGCCGCAGGAATCTACGCGCGCGAGGAGATCGAGCATGTCGGTCTCCATGGCATCGCGGGTAATGATTTCCGCCATTGGTGAGCGGCAAATATTGCCCGTGCATACGAAGACGATGTGGAGCTGGTTGGAGTTCTCCGGAGGCGTCATGCAAAGGCTCCTTAAGCTAGAGGGGTGCGCTGGCGAACGAAAGCTAGGATATAGCAGCGACGCGACTGACGTGAAACCTCAAGCCGTATAAGGAGCATAGGAGATGGCAGAACACACGACCGTTGGCGAAATCCGCCGCGTAATCCACGAGGCTTACCCGCCGCATCTGGCCGAGCCCTGGGATGCCGTTGGCCTGGTATGCGGCGACCCCACGGATGAGGTGAGCATCGTGGCTTTCGCTCTGGACTGCACCCAGGAGGTGGCAGACAAAGCTGTGGAACTCGGCGCGCAGATGCTCGTGGTGCATCACCCGCTGCTTCTGCGCGGGGTGACCTCGGTGGCGGCGGATACCCCGAAGGGCAAGGTCATTCACACTCTCATCCGCAACGGCGTGGCCCTGTTGGCCGCGCACACCAACGCGGATAAAGCACGCCCGGGTGTCAACGACAAGCTGGCTGAGCTCGTCGGAATCAAGCCTGGGCGCCCCATCGTCCCGGTGGAGCCCTATGAGAACCTCGACGAGGCCTTAGGGTTGGGGCGCGTGGGCGAGTTGGAGGAGCCGGTGACTCTGCGCGAATTCACCCAGCGCGTGGCCGATGCCCTCCCGGAAACTGAATGGGGAGTGCGCGCCGCTGGCGACCCGGAGCGGATGGTCAAGCGCGTGGCCGTCTCCAGCGGTTCGGGGGACTCTTTCCTGGACCAGGCGGCCGCGCTCGGAGTGGACGTCTACGTCACCTCCGATTTGCGCCACCACCCGGTGGATGAGCACCTGCGCGCCGCGCACCTGGCGGAGCCGGAGGGCCCAGCCGTGGTCGATACCGCTCACTGGGCCAGCGAATTTCCCTGGACCACCCAGGCACGCGATATTGTGGAAACCGCATTGCGCGTGAACACCGAGATCATCGATGTCCGCACCGACCCATGGACGATTTCTGCGCATAAGGAGAACTAAATGAAACTGTCACAGGATCTGCAGAGCATCTTGCTGGAGCTGGCGACCCTCGAGCGCTCCCAGGCGCACGGTGGAACTACCACCATCCCGGAGCAAGAGGAATACGAGAAGGCTCAGGCCGCACACGCCCGGCTTGTCGACGCCTCCGGCTCCGCCCAGCTCGCCGTCGATGACATGGAGATGGAGATCCTGCGCATCCAGGCCGATGAGCGCAAGCTGCGCCAGCGCGAGCGCGACGATAAGGCACAGCTCGGCGCCGCGACCGACCCGGAGACCCGCAAGGATCTGGAGCACGATCTCTACGCGGCCAAGTCCCGTATCGCGGATCTCATGAGCGAGCTGCAGGAAGCCCACAACGAAATCCACGCCCTGCGCGCCAACCTGGACGTCCACGGCGCAAAGGTCTCCGATTCCGAGCGCAAGCTCGAAGTCCTCAAGCGCGCGGCCGAGGCCGCCCAGGAGGCTGCGGCGAACCGCCCCGACCCACAGGTGCGCATCGGCGAGCTGCGCGAGCAGCTGCCCGCGGATGTCCTGGAAGAATACGAAACCGTGCGCGAAGAAAACGGTGTGGGGGCCGCGGCCTTCACCGGCCGCGCTTGCGGCGGCTGCTTCATCGTGTTGCCGCCGGCCGAGCAGAACGCAGTGCGCAACGCGGCGGCCGACGAGCTTCCGCAGTGCTCCGATTGCGGCTCCTACCTGGTGCGCCCGGCCTCATGAAGCTAGTCATCTTCGCTGACGGCGGCTCCCGCGGCAACCCCGGGATAGCCGGTTCTGGCACGGCGGTCTACAACGAGGACCGCTCGCAGCTGCTCAAAGAAATCGCCTACGTCGTGGGCCAGAAGTCCACCAATAACGTGGCCGAATACCACGGCCTGCTGCGCGGCCTTGAGGCCGCGGTGGAGCTGGGCGCAGACGAGGTGGAGTTTTATATGGACTCCAAGCTCGTGGTGGAGCAGATGAACGGGCGCTGGAAGATCAAGCACCCGGACATGCAAAAGCTCGCCATCGAGGCGCGCCGCCTGCTCAACCAGATTCCGCGCTTCAGCCTCGAGTGGGTACCGCGCGCCAAGAACTCGGTGGCCGATGAGCTGTCCAACGTCGCCATGGATGCCGCCGCGAAGGGCGAGCCCGTGGGCATCCTCGACATGGGTGCCGGCGACGCCACTGAAGCGGACGCTGCTCTCGATGCTGCGGGCAGTGGGGAGGCAGGGGAGACGTCGCCAAGCACGGCGTCCTCAACCGCGGCCGACTGGCGCCCCGAGTGTGGCCCGGCCACCCGCTTCATCCTGCTGCGCCACGGGCAGACGGCGATGTCCGCCGCCAAGCAATACTCCGGGCTCGCGAACCCCGAGTTGACTGAGTTGGGCAAGAAGCAAGCGCTCGCCGCTGCCCAAGCCTTGGCCGATACCCACATCGATGCCGTGGTGTGCTCGCCGTTGCGCCGCTGCCAGCAGACGGCCGCGGCCGTGGTTAAGGGCCGTGACCTGCGTGTGGAAACCGTCGAGGACCTCATTGAGGTGGACTTTGGACGCTGGGAGGGCAAGACCTTTGCTGAAGCCGACGCCGCCGACCCCGAGCTTCACGCGCGCTGGCTGAAGGATACGTCCGTGGCCTGCCCGGGCGGGGAGTCCCTGCGCGCCGTGCACCGCCGCGTCAGTGCTGCGCGCCGTAAGTTGCAGCAGCGCTACGCGGGGCAGACCGTTCTCGTGGTTTCCCACGTCAACCCCATCAAGTCCTTCGTGCGCCAGGCGCTTGATTCCGGACCGCAAACACCCAACCACCTCTTCTTAGAGCTGGCTTCTGTGAGTGAGGTTGAATTCTTCGACGGCGGCAGCACCCTGCACCGTTTCAACGATGTGGGGCATCTGGGCGCGCTGCGATAAACTAACAGGCGCGAATGAGCCGACCGGGCAAACGCGTTCCGTCGAACCGGTTCCGTTATGGGACTAGGCGCGGGCCGAGGAAAGTCCGGACTCCACAGAGCACGGTGGTTGCTAACAGCAACCCGGGGTGACCCGCGGGAAAGTGCAACAGAAAGTAGACCGCCGCGCCCTTCGCTTCGCTCCGGCGCGGCGTGGGGTAAGCGGTAAGGGTGAAAGGGTGCGGTAAGAGCGCACCAGCACCGTCAGCGATGGCGGTGGCTGGGTAAACCCCACTGGGAGCAAGGCATCATGGCCCGCCACGCTAGCGGGCCCGATCAGGCGTTAGTAGGTTGCTCGCCGAAGCCTGAAGGTAGCTGCTTGAGCCAACTGGCAACGGTTGGCCTGGATGGATGTTTGCCACCGCGCCACGCGCGCGGCACAGAATCCGGCTTATAGGTTGGCTCATTCGCGCCCTACACTTTTATTTTTTGGAACAATGGGGCGGCATGAAACTGTATGCCGCGCCCTTGGACTTTCGGCCCATCGCTGAGGAGTTTTCTGTTCCTACCGACTTCCCAGAGGAGGTCACCGCCCAAGCCGCGTCCGCTCAGGACCGCTATGCCGAGCAGCGCCGCGACGCCCGGGAGATCCCGTTGGTGACCATCGACCCAGCCGGCTCCAAGGACCTGGACCAGGCCGTGTTTATTGAGGCCCGAGATGGCGGCTACCGTGTGCTCTATGCCATCGCGGATGTCGCCGCTTTCATCGAGCCGGGCTCCGAGTTAGAGACAGAATCCTTAAAGCGCGGCCAGACCATCTACCTGCCCGATGAGCCAGCGCGGCTGCACCCGGCGGAGCTGTCTGAGGACCGGGCTTCGCTGCTTGCCGACGTCGACCGTCCCGCCGTCCTCTGGACCTTCGACCTCGACACTGCGGGTGAGGTGGAGGACTTCTCCGTGGAGCGCGCACTCGTGCGCAGCCGCGCGCGGCTGGACTATGACCAGGTCCATAAGGACTTGGAGAATGGTGCGCTGCATTCCTCCATCGCCTTGCTGCCGGAAGTAGGAAAGCTACGCCAGGCCTCCTCGCTGCGCCGCGAGGCGATCAACCTGCGCCTTCCTTCGCAGCGCGTATCTGAAAGCAGCGATGGGGAAGAAGGGCACTACGAGCTGGTGATGGAGCCGCGTCACGAGGTGATGGACTATAACTCGGAGATTTCCTTGCTTACCGGAATGTGTGCGGGGCGGTTGATGGAAGAACACGGAGTTGGTTTCCTGCGCACCCTATCTGCGGCCACCCCGGAGGCCGAGGCAACTTTTCGCTCGGAAGCGGAAGCGCTGGGCTTCGAGCTGGGGGAGCGCAGCATCTCGGAATTCCTCCATTCCGTGGATGCGGATTCACCACGCGGGATGGCGGTGATGCGTGAGGCCCAGCGGCTTTTGCGGGGTGCGGACTACGTGTGGCTCGAAGATGGCCAAGCGGACGTGCACGCGGGAATCGGCGGCTACTATGCGCACGTGACCGCCCCGCTGCGGAGGCTTGTCGACCGCTTCGCCACGGAGGTCTGCTTGGCGCTGAGCGGTGGCTACGAGGTTCCGCAGTGGGTGCGCGAGCGCGCCGGGGATATCATGTCCACGATGCGCTCAACATCGCAGTTGGCCTCCCAGGTGGATAAGGCGTGCTTGAACCTCACGGAGGCGACCGTCTTGGCGCCGTGGGTTGGCACCAACTTCGAGGCCGTCGTGGTTGATGGTGGGCCAAAGCGCGAGAAAGCACGGCTCTTCGTGCTGGACCCACCGGTGATTGGGCAGGCCGTAGGCCACCCAGAGACCGGCAAGGAAACGATGGTGTCCTTGGTGAAGGCCGACGTTGCGGAGCGCGATGTGCTCTTCGCCTGGCCGGCAGATTAGTCCTCGGTGATTGCAGGGCTTCCGGCAGAAAGCGGAATGACCAGCAGGCCGTCCTCGGCCAAGTCGGCCGCGAAGTTTGTGGCCCTAGCGCTCGGCACGTAGGCGATGACGGCGGAGGATGTGCCGGCGTGAGCAGAGCGTGAGGCGACGGCACCGCGGGCGGTGGCCAGCTGCGCGAGTTTTTCTGCGGAGTTGAAACCATAGACGGTGGCCAAGGCAGACTGCGACTGTGTGAGCAGCGGGAAGAGCTCGGTGCCGCGGCGGGAACGCAAAGCACGAGCAATGCCTTCGGCGCGCTCAGTTTCCTCCGAGTAGAAGGTCAGCCAAGCCGTGGCTTGGGCGATGGTCGGCTGGTTCTCGGTGCCGTGCACCTTGTGGACCGCGGCCAGCCACTCAAGGACGCGCTGGGGCGCATCCGGCAACAAGCGCAGCGACGGCGTGCCGAAGGCGCGGCAGGCGGCGTCGATGAACCGCTCGCGGGCGCGAATCTCCGTCACGGCCTCAGCGGAATCCACGTTTCCGGGCACGGCCAAGGCGAAGGCTGCAATGTCCTTGTTGATCATGTGAGGTGCCTGGGTCACGGAGCCATCGGCGTAGTCGATGATGGTGATGGAATCACCTGCGCCGCGCAGGGCAGCGGAGTGACGAGCGCGCAGTGCAGGGAATCGCGCGAAGGTGCCAACCGCTTGGGAACAGACTTCTGCGATACGGGCGCGCAGCGGGGCGTCATGCAGATCATCCGCCGTGCCGAGCAACGCCAAAGCGGTGGCGATGTCGATGGCTGCTGCGGCGCCGAGTCCAGTTGAATCGGGGATGTCGTTGACCACGGTGATATCGGCACCAGCGGTCTCGCGGGTAAGAAGCTGGCGGTTGATCATGGTGTAGATGATGCCGCCGAGGCGCGCCGCGATAGCGCCTTCGGGTGCTGGGGGCTCGATGGGCTGGCCTTCAGAATCCACGCCGGGTTGCTGTTGTGCAGCGAGGGCAGAAACCTGTTCGAGGGAGATCTCGTCTTTAACGGTCTCTCCATTGGTGTGCTCGAGGCGAACCTTGACGAGTCCGTCGCTGCGGGGGCTGACAGCTGCTGCCGCGCGGATATCTGCAAGCCCCATGATGGCAATGCCGCCGTAGTGGTCGATGTGCTCGCCAATGAGTGCCCAAGTGGCGGGGGCGCTGGCGACATGTGCTGATTCAGCACCCACGTTCTCGCGGTGTGCGGCGCGAACGCGGTCGACGGCCGGGGTCGAAGGGGCAGTCCACAGGGGCATCGGGAAGGTTCTCCTTTGCTGGTGGCGATATCCTGCCAAAGAAGTAGCAGCAGGACTAAGTGACCTATCTATTCTAACGGGCATGGTACGTAGGCGGTCTGTAGTGTGGGGTGCACTGAGTGAGAGATGAATAGAATGGAGAAAATTATGGCTGAGGCCGATAACAAGTGGTTCTATGACCCGTCCACCGGTGAGGTATCCCAGGGCAAGGTGTCCGGTTGGGAGAACCGCATGGGACCTTATGATTCCCGTGAGGAGGCTGAGCGCGCCATCGAAATCGCGCAAGCACGCACCGCTGCAGCTGATGCTGAGGACGCCGCCGAGGACGATTACTAAAGCACCACACCGCCGAGAACGGCACGGCTGATTAAGAAACCCACTTAAGAAGTCCGCTCAACAGAAGCGGCCCACACCACCGCACGGGAGCGAAGGTGTGGGCCGCTTCTGCTTGTTGCCTCGCAGCGCAGGAAGACTAGCGGAGGAAAGCCCCGCCGGCTAGCGCAGCTTCTTGCGCAGCGGCTTGAAGGCAGACTTGATGGCCTTGAAGCTATCCGAGTAGGCGTTGAGTGCTTCCAATCCGATGATGCGCTCACGCTGGTAGAGAAGGCCATAGCCGAAGGTGTCCTCACCACGGCGGCGTGCGCTTTCTGCCAACTCGAGCAGCTTATCGCGGGAGGTCACCGAATCCTGGAAGTCTCCCAAGACAGATTGCATCTGCTTGCAGGCCTTGTAGAGGTTCTTCGTCTTCAGCGTGGTAGCGGACCCAGCAGCTTCCGCGGCATAGCGCAGCTTCTTCGCTGCCTTGCGCATATCGTGGAAATACTCCTCACGCTCGTGCAGCGTCAGCTCGGTGTTATCCCAATTGGAGACGGCCTTCTTGTGGCGCTTGACCAGCTTGTCATAAGCCTGCTTGAGGTGCAGGGCCATCACCGTGTCGAGATCGTGGGGCTCGGCTTCCTCATCAGACTTGGCGTGCTTCGGCTCGTAGTCTTGTGCTGCTTCTTGTTCCTGAGCGGAATCAGTGGATGCCGACTCGGCGCTTTCAGAGTCTTCCGCTCCGCTATCCGCGGATGAGCTGTCTGAGTCAGCGGAGGTGTCTTCCCCGGCAACCGGCGGGTTGGCGAGGAAAGCGTCCAGTGCATCGAGCAGAGCTAGGTATTGGTCCGAATCGAGCGCGGCGATGACTCGGCGATGCGCACGGCGGTAGGCACGGCCCATGTCATGCGCAATGTGCTCGCGGGTAGCGTCATCGAGAACATCGGAGTCCTCGGAAGCGAGAAGATTCTGCCAACGTTCTTCCACAACCTCGGCATCACGGGCAACGCCCAGCATGGCCGCAAGCTCCTTGAGATCTGACTCGATGCGCTTGATCTCAGGGCCCACCACAATGCCGTGGAAGGTCTGCAAGTGGCTGCGCAATTCACGGGTAGCCACACGCATTTGGTGCACCGAATCCCACTCATCCCGGCGAACCCGCGGATCGAATTCGACGAGCTTGTCCCGATTAGCCTTCAGCGCCTCCACGACTGCCGCCGCGGGGGAGCCCGGCTCCACAGTGGACGCGGCGAGGGCCGGAGGCAGCTCGACGTTGTTGATGGAGTCTCCCAATGCAGACTTCAGCTTGGACGGCGAGGAGGAAACCCGAGCTCCAGAACCGATCAATAGGGACGTGGCGTGCCGCAGCAGTTTGCTGCCTGCTTTGCTTCCTGGCAGGTCCCCGGCGAGCTCTACTTCCCACTCGCGCCACGTGTTCTGGGAACCACCCGGCAGGAAGGAGAACGCGGTGACATGGTCATCGCAGAACTCAGCAACTGGTTGCTCGTCTGCGTCAACGAGGAGCAACTCGGTGCGGTTGTTATCCACCTGTGCGATCGGCTCAAGAGGCTGGTTGCGCACGACCGATCGGACCTGGTGGAGCAACTCGTCCGGAACCTCGTATTTGCCGTCGATGGGCTCACCGAGTTCCGCGCGGATCTCAGTGCGACCTTCCGCACCGGGAATCTTGATGTGCCAGCCATCATCATTTCCGCCGGTGCGACGTCGCAGCGTGATCTTCGCGTGGGTAAGGCGGAGGTCCTCGGTGTCGTAGTAAATCGCGGACAACGAGTGGTGGCGGGTTTCTGCAACACGGGAAACCTCATCGAGGTGGGTGAGATCCGGCATGGGGGTGGTCTCATCCACGGCGAACTTGGCTTCGATTTCAAGGAACGTCTTTGGAGACATGTACACACCTTCGTCGGGGAGCGAATTGATAAAAAGGAGGCATCAAACCTCGGTACCGCCTTCTAGGTTACCTGGCTAGTAACGCAAATGTGCCTGCCATTAATCGTCCTTAGCAGGTGAGTTGGCGGCGTCCGTTAAGCCCCAAGGAATCACCTCCCAAGTGGGACTTTTCTGCAGCTGATGCGCCGGCGGATACTCCTGCGTGGCTTCTCACCGTCAGGGAGACGGTGCGCGCATTGGGGTAGATTCGATCAGTCACTGCTTCGGCGTTGCGGCGGCGTTCTTCGACTGCCGATAGCGATTGCTGAGCCAGGGTAATTTCGTCTTGCCGAGTGCTGGGGCCGCTTGGTGCCGAAGCAGTCCCTTCTACGTCGTGGGAGAACAGCTTTGAATTTGCTTCCTCCAATAACTCACCGATACGGGTGGCATAAGACAGAATGAAGCTTCGGCGGAAAGACGCCACATTGCCAAGCTGGCGCGCACTCTCGGCGTGTTCGCCGTGGTGCATATGCCATTCACATTGCCGTAGAAGTGAGGCGAAAAGATCAGTGACGTGGTGAACGTCCTCTTCAGCGCCAATGACGGTGACAATCCCTTTGGGATGCAGCCTGAGGGCGGTGCATCCGTTCCGATCCGCAATGACGCTGAGCAGAGTGGTTTTGTGGTTGATATAGGGAGCGCTGATATGGATTGCGTGTGGATACCACCGTGTCCGAGGAACTAGTCAGTGTCTCCTCGAGGCGGTGCCGTTGTTGCAGGCTCTGCGCTTTGGCGATGAGCGCGCTGGCTTCTTCTTCATAGGGAGTGGATTCTGCTTTTCGCAAAAGATGAGAGATTTTGGCGCGGATCCTATCTTCCTTGCTGTCGCGGGATGCCCGAGAGTCGGTTCGTTGGGCCGCTAGCACTTCAACGTCCCGAAGGGGTGGCAGGAAAGTGATTGCTTCAATAAGTCGCATGAGGTCATCGGTAGACATGGTCATCGAGGCAGGCGGGGTGATGCTCAACCATTCCTTGCGCAGCGCAGTGGAACTAATCTGTGCGGGAACATGAGGGGCGGCGCGATAAATGAGTGGGTGGCAAAAACTACCCAGGACATGGAGCAGGTCTTTAGGCGACCATCCTTGCTGGGCTGCTTGGCTAATGAGCTCGATTCCTCGCTGGCTCAGGGTTGCGTGTTGTGCGTTCATGGCTGTTCCTCATCCTTCTTTATGGGTACATCTGTTCGGTTGTGTGGCCATTCAAGCATGTGAAGCCGACAGGGGACAGAGGAGTCGAAAAAATTTGCCCCCGAGATACTCTTGCCAACTGGGTTAATACATGTCGGTGCGGGGGCAAAAGAAGAAACTCTCTCCGTGGCTTCGGCGCGCGGCGGTAGGGTTTAAAGCATGAACAGCCAACACGAATTCGTCCTTCGTACAGTTGAAGAACGCGATATCCGCTTCATTCGCCTCTGGTTCACTGACATCTTGGGGGCGCTGAAATCGGTGGTAATGAGCCCCTCAGAGTTGGAATCCGCCTTCGAGGAAGGTGTTGGCTTCGACGGCTCTTCAGTGGAAGGGTTCTCCCGCATTTCGGAGGCCGACACCATCGCGATGCCGGACCCTTCAACCTTTCAGATCATGCCCTTTGACAAGGAAGAGCCCGAGCTTCTCTCGGCGCGCATGTTCTGTGACATTACTCAGCCCGATGGGCAACCTTCGTTGGTGGACCCGCGCCACATCCTGCGCCGTCAGGTAACCGAGGCGGCCAATGAGGGATTCACGTGCAAGGCATCTCCTGAGATTGAGTTTTATCTCCTTGAGGACGCGCGCGATATCAACAGGCTTGTTGCCACCGATAACGGCGGCTATTTCGACCAAGCCACGCATGATAACGCCCCGAGCTTCCGGCGCCGGTCAATGTACGCGTTGGAATCAATGGGCATCGCCACGGAGTTCAGCCACCATGAGACCTCACCTGGCCAGCAGGAGATCGACCTCCGCCATGCTGACGTATTGTCGATGGCGGACCACATCATGACCTTCCGCTACCTCATCAAAGAGGTTGCCTCCCAGCAAGGAGTGCACGCGACGTTCATGCCCAAGCCTTTCGAGGACCGCTCAGGCTCGGGCATGCATACTCACTTGAGCCTTTTCGAGGGAGATTCCAACGCCTTCCATGACCCCGATGATGAGATTTCGCTGTCCAGCACAGGACGGCAGTTCATCGCCGGCATTCTTGAACACGCAGTGGAGATGACAGCGATCACCAACCAGTGGACCAACTCCTATAAGCGCCTGATGTTTGGCAGCGAGGCTCCAGGGTCAGTGACGTGGGGAATCTCTAATCGTTCTGCGCTGGTGCGAGTTCCCACCTACCGCCTTTCCAAGGAAATGTCGCGCCGAGTTGAAATCCGCTCGCTGGATTCAGCGATGAACCCTTACCTGGGTTACGCGGTGCTCCTTGCCGCTGGTTTGCGCGGAATCAGAGAAGGCTATGAGCTAGGGGATCCGGCCGAGGATGACGTCCACCAGCTGACCCACCGCGAGCGTCGTGCGATGGGGTACAAGGATCTGCCGAGCAGCCTGGACCAAGCCCTCCGAGAATTTGAACGCTCCGAGTTTATGGCGGAGGTCCTCGGTGAACACGTCTTTGAGTACTTCCTGCGCTCAAAGTGGGATGAGTGGCACGAATACCAGCAGCAGATCACCGCATTCGAATTGCGCAACAACCTGAATTTCTAGGAGAAGTATGCGTCCAGCATCAGTACCGTCCCCAGCTACTCTTGGTCTGACCCGGCCAACTGCTGCGGAGGATCTATCCCGCCTCGGGTGGGATAATCCGGAGTCCCTAGAACTGTTGTGGACACTGGCCGGAGCAGGCGATCCCGATATGGCCCTCAACACGTTGATGAGGATCGTCGAGGGGGCGCCTGAGATTGGCCCGGCGATGCGCGAGGACGAAACATTCCGGGTGCGACTCATCGCCCTGCTGGGCGGCTCTTCGGCATTCGGTGATCATCTCGCTGCACACCCAGAAACCTGGCACGAGCTGCAGCGGGCGCTGCCGACTCCTACCGAAATGCTGCACACGCTGCTCACAGAGGTCGGGGCGGAACCTGCGACATACGTTGAGCAACCAGACCAGCCTGACACCGCGAGCCCCGACCTGACGTCTCCCGGCACCTACCGGGCAGCACCGGGGGACCACAAAGCATCACTCAAAGTGGCCTACCGAACGCTGATGATGCGCATTGCCGCCCATGACCTCGCAGGTACATTTCACTCGCGCAAGGGCCAGTCACGCCCCCAGCCGCGAGTTGGTTTCCGGGAGGTCACTAGGCTGACCACAGCCCTCGCAGATGCCGCCTTGACGGCAGCACTCGCCGGTGCGGTCCGGGTGGTCTATGGGGATGAAGCACTCGATGCGCAGCTGGCCGTCATCGCGATGGGCAAGTGCGGCGCGGGCGAATTGAATTACATCTCCGACGTGGACGTGATCTTTGTGGGTTCCGAGGCGACACCACGGATCACCCGCCTAGCGTCGGAGTTCAACCGGATTGGCTCGGCCTGCTTCTTCGAGGTTGACGCCAACCTGCGCCCGGAAGGTAAATCCGGTGCCTTGGTTCGAACGCTGGATTCACACGTGGCCTATTACAAGCGGTGGGCAGAAACCTGGGAGTTCCAAGCGCTGCTGAAGGCACGGCCGCAAACCGGCTATCTGCCCTTAGGCACGGACTACCTGGAACAGATCGGGCCGATGGTGTGGACTGCGTCGCAACGGGAGTCCTTCGTGGAAGACGTTCAAGCTATGCGCCGCCGCGTGCTGGATAATGTCCCCGAAAAGATGCGCCTTCGAGAGCTCAAGCTGGGGGAGGGCGGCCTGCGTGACGTGGAGTTCGCCGTCCAGTTGCTGCAGTTGGTGCATGGGCGCTCGGATGAATCGCTGCGCACACTCGCTACGGTTGATGCACTGGCAGCGCTCGTGCGCGCCGGGTATGTCGGACGTGAAGACGGCACCCAGCTCATCGAGGCCTACGAGTTTCTGCGTTTGCTCGAGCACCGCCTCCAGTTGGAGCGTTTCCGCCGTACCCACACTTTGCCGGAGAAGGACGACAACAAGGCGCTCACGTGGCTGGCCATCAATTCAGGCTTTCACCCACAGGGGCATCAGTCGGCAGCGGACCAGATGAATACCCAGCTGCGGAAGATTCGCCTGCTTATCTCTGAGCTCCACTCGCGCTTGTTCTACCGCCCGCTGCTCAATTCCGTGGCCTCGATGTCGGCGGATGAACTCAAGCTCTCCCGCGAAGCCGCGCTCTTGCAGCTAGCGGCACTGGGCTATCGCCACCCGGACCGTGCTTTTGAGCACCTCACCTCCCTCGCCGCGGGGCAATCGCGCAAGGCGCGCATCCAGGCCATTCTGCTGCCGACGTTGATGGAGTGGCTCTCCAATACCGCTGACCCGGATATGGGCCTGCTGAATTACCGCAAGCTTTCTGAGGCAGCTTATGACCGGACGTGGTTCTTGCGCATGCTTCGTGACGAAGGCGTTGTCGGCCAACGCCTCATGAAGATTCTGGGCACCTCGCCCTTCACGGCGGAGCTCATTATTCGCGCCCCGGACGTCGTCAAGCAGCTCTCCGATGGCGCGGCAGGGCCCAAGCTGTTGGAAACCAAGCCCGAGCAAGTGTCTTCCGCCTTGATTAATTCCACCAAGCGCCACGCGGACCCAGACAAGGCAGTATCGGTTGCCAGATCCCTCCGCCGCGCAGAGCTAGCGCGGATTGCCGCTGCTGATTTATTGGGCTTCTTGCCGGTTCAACAAGTGTGTTTTGAACTGTCCACCATCTGGAATGCTGTGCTGGAAGCCGCGCTGCGCGCCGAGGTCAGGGCGTGGAGGCTGAGCCACGAGGATGCCGAACCACCCGCCCGCATCGCCGTGATTGGCATGGGGCGGCTCGGCGGTATGGAGCTGGGCTTTGGTTCAGATGCCGATGTCATCGTGGTGGCGGAGCCAACAGGAGATAATGCCGAAGAAGAAGCTCTGCCATGGGCCATCGGCATCATTGAGAAACTGCGCCGCCGTCTGGCAAAGCCTTCCGGGGATCCGCCCTTGGACGTGGACTTGGGCCTGCGGCCAGAGGGGCGCTCGGGAACGGTCGTGCGCTCGATCGAATCCTATGAGCGCTATTACTCGCAGTGGGGCGAGCCTTGGGAGATGCAGGCTTTGCTCCGCGCGGCCTTCGTGGCAGGAGATGAGGAGGTCGGTACACGTTTCCTCACCATGGTGGATGCCTTCCGCTATCCGCCGAAGGGCGTGAGTGAGAAGACGATTCGTGATATCCGCCGAATGAAGGCGCGCGTTGATAACGAACGCCTCCCGCGCGGCGCTGACCGCAATACCCACACCAAGCTGGGGCGCGGTGGGCTAACGGATATCGAATGGACCGTTCAGCTGCTCCAGATGATGCACGCCCACGAGGTTCCGGCGCTGCATGATCCGTCCACCCTGCGGGTGCTCGATGCCCTCGAGGACAATGAGGTTATCCCTGTCGAGCAAGTGCAGGAGTTGCGGGAGGCTTGGCTCTTGGCCACCGATGCCCGCAATGCGCTCGTGCTGGTGCGCGGCAAGCGCGTGGACCAGCTTCCGGCACCGGGCCCGCAGCTGGCGCAGGTGGCCGGCGCGGCCGGGTGGGAGCCCGAGCGTAATCAGCAATTCCTGGAGCATTACCTCAAAGTGACCAGGCACGCGCGGAAGATAGTGGATGAGGTGTTCTGGGGTGAAGCAGAATCCTTCGAGCATGACTAGCAGAAGGCAGTTGCTCCGCCCCTGACCCGCACCCTGAGCTCACCCGGATCTTTCCCTGACTTTGGAGCAAGCCCCTGTTCTATCAGGTGATCAGCCGATAGCCTTAGGTGGCAGTGAACAGTCATTATCCCCGCGCCGCACAAAGGAGCACACCATGAGCCTGAACCTGTCCCTCGACCTCAACGATGCCACTCTTGCTGATCTCGACGCCTTCCTCTCCGCTGCCCGCGCGGCTGGGTGCGACCCCGCCGCTGCGCTGAGCGTGGAGGGGACGGTGATGAGGTTGGACGTCGACAAGCCGCGCGTTGTGCCGACTGAGCCGAAGCCTGAGTCCCCGCGCCGCAACAGCCTGGATCGCTCCGTGGCGGAGTCCACCATCCGCTCCATCATCGATGCGCTGTCCGAGCGCCTCGATTCGCCACACCCGCCGCATGGAAATTCTTTTGGCACCTTTGGCCCCCGCGCGGATTAAGCCGCAAATGTGAGAGAAGTCTAAAATTGTGGCCGTGAAGTCCAAGCAGATTATCGCCGTATGGGTCCTCGTGGTGGTGGCAGTCATCACCGCCGTCGGCGCGGGCTGGTGGGCTACGGAGCGGTACCAAGTGCCGGAGGGGGCATTGACGGTGGAGCAGGTGGTCGACGGCGGCGTCCCACAAGATCCGTCGGTAGGCGCCGAGCTTGACCCGGCTGAAAAGGATCGCATTGTCTCGCTGGCGGAAGCACTGGGGATTCCATCGGAGTCAGTGCCACGCGGACTTCTGTCGGTGGCGTCGGATAGGTACCGCTCCCGTCAGATGCTTGAGGCTGATTTGGAGAAGGCCGTCGAGGCAGGCGCCATCACGAAAGATGATGCGAAAGGTGTCCTCGCCGCCTTCGATGCCGGTGTTGTCGCCCCGGTGGAAGGTCCGATCTACGTAGAGTCGACCCCCGCAGAATAAGTCTGCCCGCCACTCTCGTTGAGTGCGCTGCCATGGAGCCCACAGGGACTGGCAGGTGATGCGCAGTCAATGAGGATTCGCCTTGCAGCCGTAGCTCTTAAGCTCACACGCACAGATAACGAAACGATAAAGGTTGGTGCGTTGAGGTGGAGAAACGACGAAAATTACGCGAGCTGCTCAGGACCGCAGTGGGGGTGAGCATCGCCGTTCTCGTCCCCATCGGCGGCGGGATCGGGGTCTTTGAAGTGGCCAATGGGCTGCCCCTTGAGGCGCCGTTGAGCGCCTTGGCCTTTCAGTAATTCAGCCCTTTACTAACCCACTTGCACGATTCTGGCGTGCGGCCCTTCCTCCCCGCCCCGGCTGCGCAGGATGTGGGTGATGAGAACACCCACGATGCCAATGCACCACACGCCAAAGACAGCCCAGGCAGCAAGCCGGAAGTCATGGTAGGGATAGTCCGGCCCATTGCCCAAGTGATCGAGAACCATGCCGACGAGCTGGGCGCCGATGACCGTGGCAATGAAGCCGCCCATGTTTCCCAGACCCGTCGCCGTCGCGACGACGCGGCGATCCAGGTTTTCACGGACAATGTCGAATCCATAATTTGCCACCGGTGTGCACAGGGACACCACGCTGATGAGGATGAACAGTGAGAGGTAGCTGCCGCCAAAGAAGAAGAACAGGACCCACACCGCGCAGTGGATAGCCACAAACCCTAAGGCCAGCCAGGGACGGAAACCCCTAGCTCGGGAGGATAACCGGCCGTGCAAGGGACCAACCAGCACCATGCACACGCTAAACCACGTCAGGACCCAGCCGGCGCTAGTCTTAGAAAAATCCATGCCCGCGGTCATCAGGGGCACTCCCCACAGCATGACAAACACGTTGGTGGCCCCCAGACCAATCCAGTGAATGAAGAATGCCTGCCACGCTACGGGGGAGAGGAAAACGGTGGATAACAGTGCGGCAGTGCTCTCCGGCTTCGCGTTCGGTTTTTCCTTTGGTTTGGGCACGATGCCGAGTGATTCTGGGGAATCCGCAACCGCCACCGCGGCCGCAACGGCGATGAGAATGCCCACCGCACCCAAGGTAACGAAGGCCATGGTCCACCCGCCCCAGCCCAGCAGAATGGCAAAAGGCAAGGCAGACATGAACTGACCCAGCTGCCCCAGCGACGAGGTGACCTGGGTGAACATGGGGGTCCGGTGCAGCGGGAACCAATAGGGCAGGATGCGCATCACGGAGAGGAAGGCGGTGGCATCGCCCGCGCCAATGAGCAGCCGGGCGGCGATGGCTACCCAATAATTACTGGTGAAACCGAGGACCACCTGGCCTATGCCCATGATGACGGAGCCAATGACCAGCAAGCGGCGGGGTCCGAACCTATCAATGAGCATGCCCGTAGGGATCTGCGCCAGTGAATAAATACCCAGCTGCACAGAGGTGAAAACAGCAATGCGGGAGGCATCGACGTCGAAGCGATCGATGGCTTCAAGCCCCGCTACGCCAAAAGATGTGCGGCCGGTAATTGCCACGATGTAGACCAACACCGCAGCTACCCACACGGAGAGAGCCTTAGTGGTAATTACATTGCGAGGATGAGGGACCGACATGGCTGATACTTTACGCGGCACCAACTAAGATGCAGGGGGTGAAGTACATTTCGACCCGCGATACCGACCGCCAGCCCGCCTCCTTTACGGATATCCTCCTCGGAGGTCTGGCCCCCGATGGCGGCCTCTACCTGCCGGACACCTACCTCCACATCGATGACGCCACTCTGACTAACTGGCGCCAGACCTTGGCGGAGGGTGGCTACGCGGCCTTGGCCGCCGAAGTGCTCAAGCTTTTTGTGGATGATATTCCCGCCGAAGACCTCGAAGGAATTGCCCAGCGCGCCTACACTTACCCCAAGTTTGACCACGAGGAGATCGTCCCCGTCAGCGAACTGGGGGAGGGCCTTTACATTGGCCACCTCTCTGAGGGGCCGACGGCCGCCTTCAAGGACATGGCCATGCAGATGTTGGGCGAGCTCTTCGAATACGAGCTGGCCCGTCGCGGCGAAACCCTCAATATTCTGGGCGCTACCTCTGGCGATACCGGTTCCTCGGCGGAGTACGCCATGCGCGGGCGCAAGGGCATCCGTGTCTTCATGCTGACCCCGGCTGGGCGCATGACTCCCTTCCAGCAGGCCCAGATGTTCGGGCTGGATGACCCGAATATCTGCAATATCGCCCTCGATGGCGTCTTTGATGATTGCCAGGACGTGGTCAAGGCTGTTTCGGCCGACGCTAATTTCAAGGCAGAGAACCGCATCGGCGCGGTCAACTCCATCAACTGGGCTCGCCTCATGGCGCAGGTGGTCTACTACATCAATTGCTACCTCAAGATCACCACGGAAAACACCGAGAAGGTCTCCTTCAGCGTCCCGACTGGCAACTTTGGGGATATCTGCGCCGGCCACATCGCCCGCCAGATGGGCCTGCCCATCGACAAACTCATCGTCGCGACCAATGAAAACGACGTGCTCGATGAGTTCTTCCGCACCGGCAGCTACCGCCCGCGTTCCTCGGAGCAGACGTACAAAACCTCCTCGCCGTCGATGGATATTTCCCGCGCCTCCAACTTTGAGCGCTTCGCTTTTGATCTGCTGGGCCGCGATGCCGCACAGATTAAGGAGCTTTTCGGGACAAAGGTGAAGGAAGGCGGGTTTAACGTCGACAAGCAGGCACTTGACGCCGCCCACGCGGAGTACGGTTTCCTGTCCGGTTCCTCCACCCACGCGGACCGCCTCGCCACCATTAAGGATGTCCACGAGCGCTACGACGTGCTGGTGGATCCGCACACGGCCGACGGCATCAAGGTTGCCCGCGCGGTACAGGAAGAGTATGGGGTCGATACCCCAATCATCTGTCTGGAGACCGCCCTGCCGGTGAAGTTTGCGGAGACCATCAAGGAAGCCATTGGCAGCGAGCCGGAGGTGCCGGAGCGTTTCGCCGGTATCTTGGACGCCGAGCGCCACGTCACCGACCTGCCAAACGATGCCGCGGCGGTGAAGGATTACATCACGCAGTACATCAAGAGCACGGAGGTTTAAGCCAATGGCACAGGAACAGTTCTCGGGCCCGGAGTATTTCACCGAATTTGACCCAGAGAAGTTCATCCGTGACATGAAGCAGGTCGCGGAGATGGAGAAGGAAAATAAGGAGAATAAGGCGAACGCGGGTGAGGCTGCACCAGAAGAGGATGCCTAGGTTTCTCCTGCTTGGGGCATTCAGCACAGCAGCTCTGGCGACGGCTGGGTGCACGGTGCACACGGGCGTTGAGCCCGTTCCCGAGGCCGCCTCGAACACCTCCGAGAACGCCACTATTGAGCCGCCCCCGCCGCAAACACACACTCCGGGTGCGTCTCCGGTGCCGCCGGGGGCAGCATTGGATATCTCTAGCATGCAGCCCGTTCCCGGCGAAGCCTTCGACTTCAACCTCTGCACAGTGGCGTGGAGCTTTGTGCTTGACGACGGCCGCACCATCGCCGTTACCGCCTCCCACTGCGGTGAGCCCGGGGATACGGTGTGGGCGGGTGCCGCGGACGGGGAATTTATATACCCGGCCGAGCCCGTTGGCAGCATCATCTACTCCGACCTCAGCGCACCGGACACGCACCAGCTTGATTTCGCCTTGGTGGAGATAACGCGGCAGGCGGAGTTTTATGTTCCGCAGGACATGCCCACCAGCGTGGTCGCGGCCGAGCAGGAGGAACTTCCCGATGAGGTGTGCAAGCTGGGGCGCATCACCGGTGAGACCTGCGGCCCGCTCACACACGGAGAGGGACACGGGAAACTCCAGTTTGGTGAGCGCACTGTGGATACTATCTCTGCGCGCGCCCACGTCTGCTCCACACACGGTGATTCCGGCGCACCGGTCTTTGGCGCGCCGGGCAGCCCCTATGAAGGCGTGATTGTGGGAGTTCTGTCCGGTACGACGGAAGCGGCCGCGGGTAGTGAGAGTTGTGCTCACGGTTCGGAGGCAGAGATGTCTTTTACTCCCGCCTCTGACCTTGAGGCGCTCCTGCCGGAGATTCTGGCGCAGCTCTAAGACGCTAAGATAAAGCCCATGCCCACTCCTGATTATATTGTGTCCCTGCGTGAGAAAATCGGCCACGAGCAGCTCTTTTTGCCCGGCGTGACCGCGGTTATTGTGCGGGCCGTGCCTACCGGCTCCGCGATCTGGGAGCTGCCATCGGTCCTGCTTGCTCAGCGTGCCGATACTGGTGCGTGGGGTCCTATCTCCGGTATCTGTGAGCCAGGTGAGGAGATTACGGCGACCGCACTGCGTGAAGTTAAAGAAGAGATTGGTCTTGACGGGCGCATCGAAGCGTTTCTTGGGGTGGGGCAGGTGGGCCCCGTGGTCTACCCCAATGGGGACAAATGCATGTTCATGGATACCGCCATTCGCGTTTCCGTGCCGGATGATGCGGAGCCGGTGGTCTCCGACGAAGAGAACCTTGACGCGCAGTGGTTCTCCGTGGCGCAGATGCCGACGTCCGTCAGTGCCCGCCACCGCATGATCATCGGGGATGCAGTGGCGCAGATGAAGCACCCGCAGGGCTTCCGCCCGCGGATGGGCTACGTTAAGCGCACTTAAACCCCAGCGCAGTGCCGTTTTCTGAGGAGCTTGCCTGTGGGTTTAGAGTGTTGGAGTTGCCGTAAAATATCATCAGAAACGCATGATATGGGTTGATGCTGCCGGTGATGCTCGATAGCTTCGGGGCCATGATTTCACGCACACTGAAGAAAGTAACCACTGCAACCGCGTTCGTCGCCCTCGCCGGCGGCGTCCTGGGTGCTGGTACCGCCGGTGCGCAAGAGATGTCCTCCGCCGACTCCGTGAAGACCAGCCAGATCCAGGAGCTGAGCTCGCGTCTGTTCGGTGACTCCTTCTCCTCCTCCAAGGATTCGGAAGCACCGGAAGGCTCTGGCTTGATTGAGAAGTACGAAGACGTTGACGGCCTGCAGGAGAAGCTGCCGGCTGACGAGGCCCAGAAGGTTCTCAACGGTACTTTCACCGCAAAGAAGAACCCGGATATCTCCGTGACCTTCAATGAGGATGGCACGCTGAACTTCAACGATGGCTGCAATTCCGGTGGTGGTAGCTACACGCTGGATCAGACCGATGCCATCGTGGTGGAGAACCTGAATTCTACGATGCGTGCCTGCGGCCCGGATGAGATGGCTGATGCCGATGCGCTCAACGCCATCCTCTCCGCCAAGCCAGTGGTCATCCCCGTAGAGGGCAATACCTTTGCGCTGGGCAGCCAGGGCCAGGTCATTCAGTTTGAGAAGGCCGAGAACTAAGGCTTCCTAAGCATCCAGATTTTCGCGTGGCGGGGCTAGTCCGAGACTGGGCTGGCCCCGCTTCGCTGTGCGCGCCGGCCTTCGATGAGCCAGCTAATGAAGCGGCAGGAGCAGGCAGACCAGTGCGTGATGAGGAGTACCGGGATGCTGAGCGCGATGAGGTCTAGGAGCTCAGAGCCATTCACCAGCGCTACCTGGTGCCCGCCCATGCTGATTGTTCCCGGTGGGAAGGTGCACGCCCACCACGCGGGCGAGTAGTCCACCCAGCGAGCAACATTGGGATAGAAGGTGACCATGGCATAGAACGCGAGGGGAATGGCGATCACCATGGCGGTCAGCCCGTAATAGACAGAGAAGCTACCGGGATAGAGGATCTGCATCGCGGTAGTGGATTGGCCCACCACGCCCAGCGGAACCCAGGCCGTCGCGGAGTTGGCGCCGGTGAGATTGACCTTGCCCTGCCAGGCGGCCCAGTACACGCGGATGAAGATGGGGACCGCCGTAGAAAGCGACATGACAAAAAGAACCGTGCCCATGACGTGGTATGCATGGCCATAGTCCAAGGCGAGGAAGCCGGCTACGGAGGAGGAAATCATGGGGCCGACCAGCGGCAGTCCCCAGGTAAACCGCGGCTGGCCGTCGAAGCGGGTGAGCTGAATAGCCCAGGTGATGACGGTGACGGGGCCGCCTATCCAAAAGCCCACTAGACGGAATGTTCCGATATCCGTCAAACCCGACAGTGCTGCGCCGAGCGCCAGGATGCCGATGAAGTACATGGACCATTCCGCCATGGAGGTCCGGGCAAAGCTGGGCTGGCGGTAGACCGCGAAACCTACTGTCAGCACGAGGAGGATGACGCAGGACAGTGCTGCGAAGATAGCAGAACCTGTCAGCATGCCTTCCTCAACGAGTAATCGGGAGACGATGGAGGTGCCCATGAGGCTGCCGCCCCACGCGGGGCCGGGCGGTGGCAGTTGGCGGAATTTCTCAGTCACAGCTGGCATGGTAGCTGCATCCACCAACTACTGTCCTATTGCTGTGCTGAACTTTGCGGAATCGGTCTCTTGTGGGGTGGGCAACCTGCCCGTATATGCCTGCTAGCTTTGAGGATCGGGCTCGCGGGGTTACGGAAGCTTGGGTTTGTTATAGGTTTGAGTCAGGTCCTTCAGGCACATCCGCGCGTCGGGCCTGTATAGCCGGCATGTACCACGTTACAGCGGCTGCCAGGATAGCCACTGCGGAAGCGCTCCATGTGAGAAACTCATCTGGGGTAAACCACCATGCGGTTACAGCGAGTACACCGAGCACGAGCCATAAAGCGGGGATAAGGGGGCTAGGGTTTTCCGCCCATGGTTCTTGGGGGAACCGGCTACGCGCTTCGGTACGGATGCGCCGGGGAGTTTTTCGGGAAAGCGCCCAAACGCAGCCGACAACAAACACCAGCCCTGCGCCAGCGATGAGTAGGTCTCCCTTCACTCCGCCGAACATGAAAACGCCGACGGCGAATGCTAAAGCCACGCGTTCCGACAAGGTAGGGGGGAACTTTTGGGTCGGATCTACGTCTGGGTAGATGCTCCTGAAGATAGCTGTGTGGGGGTGGCTGTGCATGCTGTTTTCTCCCGTTTGGTTGATTTGTTGACAAACCTGTTACTTTAGGCCAGGATTACCTAACCAAGGTAAGCCTAGCCTATAGCTTTATCTGGATGAAACAAGGTTCTCAACATGATTCGCAATCTCTGGCGCTCAGCATGCGGTGTGATAATCGCAGCTCCCCTCGCTCTCGGTGCCGTTCCATTTTTTAACACTGTCCCAGTAGCCCACGCAGAGACTTCCTGCACGTGGAACTGGGGGATCAAGCAATCCTTCCGAAGCTACATCAAGGGCAATATCGCCCGCGGCGGCTGGGGCGCCAGCGGTATCGGCTTTAGCGGTGATGAAAAAGGCAACGGTGCGTTTGTGTTCCAAGCCGGCGCGCCCACGGCCTCTGGCGGTACAGTCACCATCCCTTTCCAAGGCACGCTGAACTTCACAGGACATGACGGGGTTCTCGACATGACAATGTCGGACTTCAAGATCATTGCTTCCGGTGACCAAGCAAAAATCACGGTTGACTACGTTTCTTATGAACTGAACCGAAGCGACTACACCCGCGGGGCCCAGATTAAGGGCGACGATGAGGTCATCGCCATCATTAATCTGCAGGAGCCTGTCAAGGACAACGGCTCGGCAGTGAACCTGGCGGGATCCACGTCTCTTAGCGCCGGGGGAGTCAAGCTCTTCACGGGCTTCTATGAGCAGGGCGAAGAACTCGATCCTTCCTCAGGCACCATCGCGTTGGATGGATCCTGCTCAGGTTCTGGCGGCGCAGCCGGCAATAGATCTGGCTCGAAACGGCAGCTGAACACTATCACCGGCAACTTTACGGGCTTCAACAAGGAAGCCATGGCTATTTTGTCCGAAACCAACGACACCATGAACGGTATCACCACGTTTATGGGCAATACTCAGGCTTTCTTGGATGAGTTGGACTCATTCAAGAAGCGGGGCGACACCAACTCGGCGGCTTCCGGAGCGTCGGCTAGCGCATCATCTGGAACCTCCACCACTGGTAGCACCACTACTTCGGGCCTCAGCGGCAACGACCTTCCAGAAACAGTGGCAGCTGGCAGCGGAAACAGTAGTGGAGCATCAACAGCTGGCGCGTCGAACTCCGGCGCTACGGGTGCGACGGGCTCGGCGGACTCTTCGTCTGGAGCATCCGGTGCAGCCAACGAAACCTGCCAAGCCACCGGTGTGACCCAAGCTACGGCGCAGTGGGGAGTGAAGAAGTCATTCCAGTCCTATATCACCGGCTCCATTGCGCAAGGAAAATGGGAACTCTCGGGAGTCGGATACAGCAATAGTAGATTCCAGTTTTCCGGCAACTCAGGCGCAGTTAAGGACGGCGCGGGTTCCGTGCGCTACGGCGGAAGCATCCAGTTCACCGGCCACCACGGCAAGCTCGACCTCAATATTGCGAACCTAGAAATCTCCTTCAACGGTAAAACCGGAAAACTAATCGGCGACGTGCGCTCCTCCAACATGGAAGGCGAGAAGAAGGACTTCGGACGCACCGCCATCGCCGACTTGAATTTCACGTCTCTGGATGTGGGAACAGATGCCGTATCGGGTGAAGCAACAGTATCCCTGACTGACGTTGGCTCCAAGGCATTCGCCGAATTCTATGAGCCTGGAACCCAGCTCGATCCGCTAAGTTTCAACGCCAGCCTGGGCGGAAACGCTGATTGCAACGACGCTAACGGCAGCACTAGCAGCGGAGGCTCGTCCAGCGCGGGAGATAGTGCCGGCTCTGGGGCGAAGAGCAACGGTGGCGTCAACTCCGACGCTGTGGAAAACGCACTAGCCAGTGACTCCTCGCAGGGCTATGAAGATGGCTCAAAGAAATTCCAGATCAAGTCCGCGAGCTCCGCGAACGGCACCACAGATGACCCAGTTACCTACCTCCTCCTGTTCATCGCCGGGCTCATTATCGCCGGAGGCTCCACCAGCCGCCTCATTATGAACAACTCCTAGAAAGATGGCCGTGAAACTACTCCTACGTTTCCTTATCCCGCTTCTGTGCATTGTGGGACTGACCGCCTGTGGCGTACAGGGAAGCTATACAGACCAGCTACCAGAACCGCAGGACCTCTCCGACCCTCGCTCGTTCGAAGGCGTTACTGAGGTCAGTGACTTCGTCGATATCGAGCCCGTAAGCACAAATGCCCAGCCCGCCCTTCCCGTGGAACTTACTGACGCTGATGGTTATGACGTCTCCGTCACGGACGTCTCGCGGATTCTGGCGCTGGATATTTATGGGACCTACACCAAAACGCTGAGTGGATTGGGGCTCGCGGACAATATCGTTGGCCGCACCGTCTCTTCCACTGAACCGAATCTGGCGGACCGTCCTGTTGTGACTGAAGGCGGCCACAATATCAATGTTGAGGCAGTCCTGGAACTTAACCCGACGCTCGTTATCGTGGACCACTCCATTGGGCCCCGTGATGCGATCGATCAGATCCGTGAAGCAGGCGTGACCACTGTGGTTATGGAACCGCAGCGGACCATCGACTCGGTTGACGAAGACATCATCACGCTGGGTGAAACCGTCGGGCTTCCGGACGAGGCCCGCAAGTTATCAGAGCGCTCCATCAAGGAAATAGATGAGGCGAAGGAAGCCATTAAGACCATTGCCCCTGAGGAACCAATGCGTATGGCCTTCCTCTACGCCCGTGGGAACGGTGGCGTGTTCTTCATCATGGGGGAGGGCACCGGCGCCCAAGACCTCATCGAAGGAATTGGGGGCGTCGACCTCGCTGCGGAGAACAACCTTTCTTATGCCGAACCTGCTAACGCAGAAGCGCTGGCCCGCATCAACCCAGAGGTGATCATCATGATGACCGATGGTCTGAAATCCACTGGCGGAATTGACGGCCTGCTGGAACGCCCTGGTGTGGCTCAGACCATCGCTGGCCAAAAGCAGCGCGTCGTCACCATTCCTGACGGCCAGTCCCTGGCCTTCGGCCCCATGACCGGTCAGACACTGGTCAAACTCGCAAAGGCTGTCTATGACCCAGACAATGCATAGCGACGTCTTCACACGACGCCGCACTCAGCGGATATCGGTATTCATATTCTTAGCGGTGCTTGCTGTTCTAGCGGGACTCATCTCGATCGTCCTCGGACAGTACTACATTGCACTTTCTGATCTGTTCCCGATTCTGGCCTTAGGGCCGGGGCAAGAGTCCCTCACAGCCAGCGTGGTCTGGAGTATTCGCCTACCGCGGTTAGTTCTGGGGCTACTCGTAGGTGCTGCTCTAGGCGTCGCGGGCACATTGATGCAAGCCATCTTTGCCAATCCTTTGGCGGAGCCATCCATCATCGGTGTGACCTCCGGTGCAGGTGTGGGGGCGGCTGTAGCGATCGTCTTCAACCTCACCTTCGCGGGAACTTTCACTGCGCCAGCGTTGGCTTTCTTAAGTGCGTTACTAGTTACCTTCATCATCTACCAGCTTGCACGCCACAATGGCCGCGTCACGGTGGTTAACCTGATCCTCACGGGTATCGCCATTAATGCCGTGTGCAATGCCATCATCTCCTTCATGGTGTACCTAGCACCGACCGCCAACCGGGAAGCCATCATTTTCTGGCAGATGGGTTCCTTCAACGGCTCCCAGTGGAAGCACGTATGGGTAGTTCTTCCCGTCGTCCTTATCGGTATAGCAGTAGCCCTGCGTTTGGGCAGGCAACTCGACATTCTTGCGCTGGGTGAACGCGCTGCTGTGCACACTGGCGTAGACGTATCTGTGTTGCGCATTGTGGCAATTGTGGCATCCGCAGTGCTTACCGCAGCAGCTGTGTCCTTCGCCGGGCTCATCGGCTTTGTTGGGCTCATCGTTCCCCACTTGTTACGCAGCATCGTAGGACCGCAAAACCACATCCTCATTCCTGCCTCCGCCCTAGGTGGCGCGGTGCTCATCGGCTTTGCGGATGTGGCAGCACGAACCTTGATTCCCTTTGCGGACCTCCCAATCGGTATTTTTACCGCCTTAGTTGGCGGACCGACCTTCTTCATCCTGTTGCGCCGCATGATGCGAAAGGGGGTGCACTGATGCTGAACGTGGACAACCTCACCGTCCAGGTCAACGGGGTAACCCTCGTTGACAGCGTGACCTTTAATGCTCGGCCAGGCGAGGTCACCGGGCTAATTGGCCCGAATGGTGCGGGGAAGTCAACTGTCCTTGGCGCGATCGCGGGTGATATCGACTTCTCCGGTGAAATCAGTGTCGGCGGTTTGTCGCCGAAGACCTCGCCCCGTGAGCTCGCACGCAAACGTGCCGTGATGCTTCAGGATGTCTCGGTGTCCTTTGAATTTCTGGTACGCGATGTTGTCGCGATGGGCCGCCGCCCTTGGCGCGGAACTCCCCACGCCGAACTTGACGAGCAGTACATCGAAGCCGCCCTTGAAACAGCTGGAGCCGCGCATCTCTCCGGACGCGATATCAGCACGCTTTCCGGTGGCGAACGTGCGCGGGTGGCCTTTGCTCGAGTTCTTGCACAAAACACTCCAATAATCTTGCTGGATGAACCGACAGCGGCTCTCGATATCCGCCACCAAGAACAGCTACTGGGTTCTGTGAAAGCCCTAGCCCGCGAGGCAGGAGTAACCGCACTCGTGGTGCTCCATGACCTGAACGCGGCAGCCGCATATTGCGATCACATCGTGTGCGTCTCATGCGGGGGGATCGCAGCTCAAGGGCGCGTGGCGGAGGTTTTTACCGGCGCCACCTTGTCTGAGGTGTACAGCTGGCCAATCTCCGTCAACGAGCTGCAGGTGCAACCGCAGCGCGCCACGCCCACAATCAATCCACTTTTCTCGCATCAACTGGAGGACTTCCATGTTTAAAAAAATCCTGGTGACCGCTATCGCAGCGACGGCGATTACCGTGCCGCAGGCTACCGCGGCAGAAGCAGAATCCTGCACCATCGAATCCGGCAATTTCAATTGGGGTGTCAAGCACTCCTGGCGCTCCTACATCAAGGGACGAATTGCTAACGGTGGCTGGGAGACGACCGGAGCGGTGAAGGAAAACGGAGACCCTACGGGCGGTGATTTCACCTTCGGTTTCGAAGTCGATCCGGAAGCGTCCACAGTCTCGGTGGACGAGGCAGGAAATGTGACTGCATCGAAGATCAAGGCTAAAGATTCTTCGATTACGTTCACTGGCCACCACGGAGCACTGTACTCCAAGATGACCAACCCATTCGTGCAGACCGAAGGCGATAAGGCCCAGCTCGGCTCCGGCTACGAGGCCTACTTTGTTGAAGGCAAGCACATGACGCAGTACACCCCGGAGGACCGCGTTGAGGCCAACAAGCGCACAGGTGAAGGGGCATTCGGTCACGGTAAGGCACAGTGGAACAAGGACGGGGATACTCTCACGCTTTCGGCTTCCGACGTTATGTACGAGCGGCAGCCCGGAACGAACGATTCTGGTGACGTCGAGGGCGTTGACTTCCTGTTCATGGGTATGTACAGCCATGACTACAACCCCGAGGTGGATAGCGCGCAGCTGACCCTCAAGCTCGCCCCGGGCTGTGGCCAGAAGAAGGACAATGGCAAGGATCCGTCCGACGGGGAGAAGCCGAATCCCCAGGTTCCGTCCGAGGGGGAGAAGCCGAAGCCCCAGACGCCTTCGGAAGATAAGAACCTTAGCTCGGGTGAGAGCTCCTCTTCTAGCTCGAAGACCACCAACTTCTGGAACTACTTCCTAGGCATTGCGGCTATCGGCAGCATGATCGCAATTCTGTGGCAAGCATTTGTTAAGTCCGGTGCTTTTGACAGTGCCCGTGCCTTCTTTCAGCGATAAGCGCTAAAGCACACCGCTGACAGTTCAAGAGCGACGTAACGGGTGTGGGGTGCCGATAAGAATTGGCGCCGCACACCCACGTCGGCCTAATCCCCTTAATTTTCGATTTTGAGTTTTTCTAACCTCAACTGATTTGTAGTTTTTAAATAACACCGTGGAGAAGAACAGTGAGTACCACTCTCAATAAACCTTTGTCCGTTGCGTTGCGTGAGGCGACTGCGCGTGCGCATGAGCATGCGGAGAATTCGGCATTCATGCAGCGTCTGTTGTCAGGGGAGCTCGACAAGTCAGCCGTGGCTGATTTGGCCGGCCAATTGTGGTTTGTATATGGAGCTCTCGAGAACGCCGTTCGCAGCGTGGCGACTACTCCCATTGCCGGTGCGGTAGCGGATCCACGGCTGGAACGTCGTCAAGCTCTGGAGGTAGATCTAAAGGTGCTCGTCGGCGAAACCTGGCGTGAGGAGATTCGCATTCTTCCAGCGACGAGGACTTATAGCGCGCGCTTAGAAGAAATTGTGGGCAAGCCAGTAGAAGTGGTAGCCCATCACTACGTGCGCTATCTCGGTGATATTTCCGGTGGGCAGGTGATTGCAGCGCGTTTGGGAGCCCATTACGGAGTTCCTCCTGAGGCACTGAACTTCTATGACTTCACTTCGATTGGAAAAATCCCGCCTTATCGTACGGGATACCGCGAGCGCGTGGATAGCCTGGAGCTAAACGTTGAACAGCGTGAAGCTATGCTCTCGGAGGCAGAGCGGGCTTTCAACTTTAATTCGGGTATCTTCGCTGAATTAGGGCGCCTTCATTAGTCGGTGGAACATTAGCCTGCATTAGCCTGCGTAGCCGGTAGCCCCTTTAGCGGCTCTTCCGGTTTCGGGGTGCGTAGCGGGGTGAGGTAGAAAACGACGGGTTCAGCGGGTCACCACAACATGTAGGGGTCCCTGGTGTGAAGATGAAAGTTCCTACACAACCATCTAAACCCACCAGGGACCCGTACTGTGAAGCCTACTGGAAACCTCGTCGCCGACACTATCTGCCGTACCGCGGAAATCGGACTTGCCATCACCGGTGCCGCTGATGCCGGAGCGTTGACCATCATTGAGGCCACGCCAGTAGCCGTTATCGGCGTGTGCCCGGACTGCGGACAGCCAGGAAAG
>NZ_JASOLS010000240.1:0-249 GCF_030215295.1 Corynebacterium sp. UMB6689
GTGGTGGCATCATCACTCACCACAAGGAGCCGATCCGGGCCTTTGGAGAGCGCGTTCTTGCGCAGCGCCGGAGTGCCGATGGAGTCGGGGCCCAGGGTGATACCCACAACCTCGGTGCCCAGGGCGTCGCCGAGTTCCCGCGCTGCCCGCATGGCAACGGCGTCGTCGTCGCTAATGGAGAGGCGCGCGCCGCTCCAATCCACCACACCGGAATCCAAAACGTGCGCTGAACGTGGATCACCGGCAATT
>NZ_JASOLS010000241.1:0-247 GCF_030215295.1 Corynebacterium sp. UMB6689
CCTTGTTGCCGTCCTCGTCGGTGATGGTGACCGTGACCTCAAAGTCACGCTCTTCCTCATCCTTGCCCCAGTCAGTGATCTTGTCTGGGGTACCAGAAACCTCACCGGTCTTCTCATCAACAGTCAGACCATCCGGCAGACCATCGACCTCAACCTTGCCGTTTTCCGGAACATCCTTAGCGGTATCAAACGGATCAGCCTCCTGACCCTCAACAACAGTGACCTTATCCGTCACCACAGAAGCATC
>NZ_JASOLS010000242.1:0-247 GCF_030215295.1 Corynebacterium sp. UMB6689
TTCAGCTATGGCGTCTTCCGTCAAGTATGTCGGGCAGGCATCAGGGAACGTGCGCGCAGCCAAGCTATGTAGTTGGCTCACTTGCTCTGCTCGCGCACGGCTAAAAGAGATCCGCCCGTGGAACGGCGGCGCTAACAGGCCGCAGCCGGCAATAACCTCGCGGTCCGAACTGTCCAATGCGTCCTCGTCCAGCCGCGCGATCATGTCTGGCCTACGTTCACAGGTCCGCTGCAATGCCAGGTCTCGT
>NZ_JASOLS010000243.1:0-247 GCF_030215295.1 Corynebacterium sp. UMB6689
GCGTTGATTGACGCGGTCACAGCAGAAATTACAACCACTGAAAGGACAAGCTCATGCATGTGATGACCAAATACCTCGACACAAGGAAAGCCGCGATCGCAGCGCTACAGGATTATGCGGTGATGGAACAGATCATCGAGAGTACCGACGAGCAGATCAAGACGGCTTACGCTGATGCAGCTAGCCCCGCATCACCGCGCATGGACGGCACACCGCCCTCGGGTGATCTGCACGCGTCCGAGAACAG
>NZ_JASOLS010000244.1:0-247 GCF_030215295.1 Corynebacterium sp. UMB6689
TTATTTTCCTCCAATATTTAAATCTATTTTTATTCTTCTTCTGCTTGAACATCACCACGGTAGTATGCTTCCTTGTCTTTTGCTTTGGCAAATTGAAGTTGCGGAATAGCCAGCAAGAACACACAGACAAGAATGTAACCAGCAATACCAAGGTATTTGAAAAGATAGCCAAATCCAAGCCATGGGAATTCAAAGTCAATATTTCCATGGTAACCGCCGTAAGAAGCAAGACCGAGCAGTGCCACAC
>NZ_JASOLS010000245.1:0-246 GCF_030215295.1 Corynebacterium sp. UMB6689
GTAAAGGAGAAGGATTATGGAGAGAACATACGAATTGCTCGTTGATCCTGAACAGTTTGACCATAAGCCTTCCACTTTTGAGATCAAAGCGATTAATGATCGTATCGTCCACCACTCAGTTAAGCTGACTCCACAGCAATTGGCTGCGGCGGTGGGGGATCACGGTCAAACAATGGTATTAGCTACGATGGATGGCAGTCGTAAAAAAGAAAATATGATCCAACAGCAAGTCGCTGCGATTGACTT
>NZ_JASOLS010000246.1:0-246 GCF_030215295.1 Corynebacterium sp. UMB6689
GAGCATCATCATCTGGTGAACTCAGATTAACCCCCATCACTTCCAATCTAGAAATGACCTGGATCAAGTCAACTACTGAAAGAGACGTTTGATCGACTTGTTGGTAAAAATAATTATAATTGTCCAATACATTAGTATTTCCAATGTCAACTGCCCGATCCGCGTGTTTAGGATCCGTCAATAATAGTTTAAAAATTTTATCGCCTTCGATATTCAAGCGTAACTTGTATTTGTCGGCTTCATTGG
>NZ_JASOLS010000247.1:0-246 GCF_030215295.1 Corynebacterium sp. UMB6689
GTCAATCCTGCTCTTGCCAATACTTGTTGGAAAGCAGTTCCGTAAGTGCTCTTACTCTTATTGAACGTTTCATTGACTTCTTTTTCTGTAACATGTTTACCATAGCTCTTTTCAAAAACTTCTTGAATGGTCATATTGAGAAGTACTTGTTGAGCAGCTGCATTATTTTTTACTTTGTCATAGAAATCATTGACAGTAATTGTATTTCCTTTCATCGTGATAATATCTTTACCACCAGCTTGCGAG
>NZ_JASOLS010000248.1:0-245 GCF_030215295.1 Corynebacterium sp. UMB6689
GGTTCCGTAGGCTTGGTCGGCTCAGTCGGTTCCGTCGGCTCAGTCGGTTCCGTCGGCTCGGTCGGTTCCGTCGGCTCCGTCGGCTCAGTCGGCTCAGTCGGCTCAGTCGGCTCAGTCGGCTCCGTCGGCTCAGTCGGCTCAGTCGGCTCAGTCGGCTCCGTCGGCTCAGTCGGCTCGGTCGGTTCCGTCGGCTCAGTCGAAGTCGTAGTCTCCTCGTCCTTCGGAACAGTCTGGTCCTTATCGTT
>NZ_JASOLS010000249.1:0-245 GCF_030215295.1 Corynebacterium sp. UMB6689
AGGGAGACCAGTACGGTCAGGATAGTGACCATGTCTTAGGGAATGGCCCCTTTGTTATCGAAAATTGGCAGGCCGGCCAAGACCAATGGAACTTGCGTAAGAGTGACCAGTATAACCGCCATCCTGTCGCTATTGACGGAGTTAAAGTTCAGGTAATTAAGGAAGAGAACACCGGGGTGAATTTATTTGAATCGGGTCAATTAGATCAAATGCCCCTCCACGGTCAGATTGCCAAGAATTATCAA
>NZ_JASOLS010000024.1:0-36118 GCF_030215295.1 Corynebacterium sp. UMB6689
TGCCCGAGTTGCCAAAGTTCCCCGCCGAGATTCAAGATCTGGCCAGAACTTTGGCAACTGGGGCAGTTGTGTCTCTCAGGCCTTGCTTGCGACGAGCGTGAGCACGCGCCGAGCCAGGCTCGGCGCTAGGCCGCGCAGCTTAGCCACGGAAGGCGTACCACTGCACCGAGTTGGCCGGCAGGTGCAGCTGTACGTGGTTGCCTTCGGAGCGCACGCGGTGGGCAAGGTCGTTGCCAGCACCCTGGTAGACGGCGTCGTCGGTGTTGATGACCAGTTCCCACTCGCCATCGCGTGGCACCCAGAGGTCGTAGTTGGGCACCGAACTGCCGGAGAAGTTGCACACCGCCAACACTGCGGAGCCATCCTTTCCGTAGCGCACGTAGCCGAGCATGTTGTTGTTCGAGTCATCAGCCTTGACCCACTGGAAGCCGTCCTGGGTAAAGTCCTGTGTCCAGAGTGCCGGGTGCTGCATGTACACCGCGTTGAGGTCGCGCACTAGGCGCTTGATGCCGTGGTGCCACTCGTTGCCCCAGCCCTCCAAGTTGGACCAATCCACGGAGTGGCCTTCGGCCCATTCGGTGGTCTGGCCAAACTCCTGGCCCATGAACATCAGCTGCTTGCCCGGGTGGGAGAACATGTAGCCATACAGAGCGCGCAGGCCCGCGGCCTTATTCCAGTCATCGCCCGGCATGCGCTCCCACAGGGAGCCCTTGCCGTGCACAACTTCGTCGTGGCTAAACGGCAGCACATAGCGCTCCGAGTAGGCGTAGACCATGGAGAAGGTGAGCTCACCGTGGTGGTACCGGCGGTGAATCGGCTCGTGCTTGAAGTACTCCAGGGTGTCGTTCATCCAGCCCATGTTCCACTTCAGGCTAAAGCCCAAACCGCCTTCATGCGTCGGAGCGGTCACGCCTGGCCAGGAGGTGGATTCTTCGGCGATGGTCAGCACGCCCGGGTGGGTGCGGTTCAGCGTGGCGTTGGTCTCCTGAAGGAATTGGACGGCCTCAAGATTTTCGCGCCCGCCGTAGATATTGGGCAGCCATTCATCGCGGGAGTAGTCCAAGTAGAGCATGGAGGCTACGGCGTCGACGCGCAGGCCGTCGATGTGGAACTCCTCCGCCCAGTAGAGGGCATTGGCTACTAGGAAGTTGCGCACCTCGTTGCGGCCGAAGTCGAAGACATAAGTTCCCCAGTCAGCCTGCTCGCCGCGGCGCGGATCCGGGTGCTCGTAGAGTGCCTGGCCATCAAACCGGCCCAGCGCCCACTCATCCTTGGGGAAGTGAGCTGGTACCCAGTCGACGAAGACGCCGATGCCGGCCTCGTGCAAATCGTTGATGAGCGCGCGCAGCTCGTCCGGGGTGCCCCAGCGCGCGGTAGGTGCGTAGTAGCCGGAGACCTGGTAGCCCCAGGAACCGCCGAAGGGGTGCTCGGCCACGGGCAGAAATTCCACGTGAGTAAAGCCGTGCTCCACCAAATAGGGGATGAGCTCCTCACGCAGGCTGTTGTAGTTGGCGCCTACCTTCCACGAGCCGACGTGGAGCTCATAGACACTCATAGGGACGTCGAGGTCGCCGTTGCGGTTGTTCATCCACTCCTCATCGCTCCATTCGAAGCTGGAGCGAGCCACCACGGAGGCGGTTTCCGGCGGGGCAATGGTGCGCTTGGCCAGGGGATCGGCCTTGTCAATGCGCGGGGAGTTCTTGCCGTGGACGGCAAACTTATAGCGCTCGCCTTCGCCCACTCCGGGGATGAAGACCTCCCAAATGCCCGTGGAACCGAGGCATCGCATGGGGTATTGGGTTGGGTTCCAGCCGCAGAAGTCACCGACCACGGCCACACCCTCCGCGTTAGGCGCCCACACGGCAAACGCCGTGCCCTCGACCGTGCCCAAGTCGGTGGTGTAGCTCTTGAGGTTGGCACCGAGCACTTCCCACAGGCGCTCGTGGCGGCCCTCACCGATGAGGTGTTGATCCAGGGTGCCCAGGGTGGGCAGGAAGTGATAGCCGTCCGCTACTTCGGTAGCGGGCTGGCCCGGGTAGGTGATGCGCAGGCGGTAGTCTGCTTCTTCGGCGAGCGGGGCCTCCCAGATATCATCCCCAACCGCGCGCATAGCAATCGTGTCGGTTGCGGTGACGAGCTCGACGGCTTCGGCACCGGGGCGGCGAGTGCGGACGGTACCGTCGTGCCACCCATAGAAATCATGGGGCGCGTGGTGGCGGCAGTGGTTAAGGCGTTCGAGGTCTGAGGCCGGGATGTTCATACTGACCAAATTACCGAACAACGCCCGCCCGCGGGGCAGAAAAGAAACCCCGCGCTACCCGGAAAGGGGGACGGAATCAGCGCGGGGTGGTGAGGGTTTTAAAAGCCTAGGGGCGGTAGTCGTTCACACGGCGCCACGCTATGCGTTCCTGCAGGTCATGGTGGGCCGGCGGGAGGACGAAGATGTGGGCGACGTCACGCAGCGGCTCCAGACGCACGAAGTTACGGTCGGACCACTCGTAGGCAGCTCCACTGATGGTGTCCTGCACCGTGAAGTGATCGTCCGGGTGGCGGCCCACGGCGGCAAGATCCAGGAAGACTGTGGCCTCCTGTGCATTGCGCGGATCCAGGTTGACCACCACGAGCACCACGTTGCCGGTGGTGGGATCAGCCTTGGAGTAGGCAATGATGGCCTCGTTATCAGTGTTGTGGAAGCGCAGCGTGCGCAGCTGCTGGAGGGCCGGGTTCTCGCGGCGGATGACGTTGAGCAGGCGGATATAGGACTCCAGGGAGTCACCAGACTTAACGGCGGCCCGGAAGTCGCGCGGGCGCAGCTCGTATTTCTCCGAATCGAGGTATTCCTCGCTGCCCGGCTTGACTGCTTGATGCTCGTAGAGTTCGAAGCCGGAGTACACGCCCCACAGCGGGGAGAGCGTGGCAGCCAAAGTGGCGCGGATGGCGAACATGGCGCGCCCGCCGGTCTGCAGAGATTCGTGGAGGATATCCGGGGTATTGACAAAGAGGTTGGGGCGGCAGATATCGGCCTGCTCCACGTGCATCTGCGCGAACTCGGTGAGCTCGTGCTTGGAGGTCTGCCACGTGAAGTAGGTATAAGACTGCGTAAATCCAGCCTTGGCCAAACCGAACAGGCGCGGGGCGCGGGTGAAGGCCTCGGAGAGGAAGATGACCTCCGGGTGGGTCACGTGCACCTTGGAAATCAGCCAATTCCAGAAATTGGCGGGCTTGGTGTGCGGGTTGTCCACGCGGAAGGTGGTGACACCAGCCTCCACCCAGATCATGACGATGCGGTAGATCTCCGCATAGATGGCATCCGGGTCGTTATCGAAATTGAGCGGGTAGATGTCCTGGTACTTCTTCGGCGGGTTCTCGGCGTAGGCAATGGTGCCATCGGCCAACACCGTGAAAAACTCTGGGTTGGTCTTGGCCCACGGGTGATCCGGGGAGGCCTGTAGGGCTAGGTCCAGTGCTACCTCCAGGCCCAAGCCAGCGGCCTTCTTGACCAGCTGCTTGAAGTCCTCCATGGTGCCCAATTCCGGGTGCGTGGTGGAGTGGTCCTGAATGGCCCAGGGAGAGCCCACGTCACCAGGCTCCGCCACCACGGAGTTGTTGCGGCCCTTGCGGTGCACCTTGCCAATGGGGTGGATGGGCGGGAAATAGACGGTATCGAAACCCATGGCGGCCACGCGCTCCAGTGCCTGCGCCGTGGTCTTAAACGTGCCGTGCACGGGGTTTCCCTCGTCATCCCAGCCGCCGGTCGAGCGCGGGAAGAGCTCGTACCACGAGTTGTAGAGAGCTTCAGGACGCTCTACCAGGACCTCGTGGATGTCACCTTCCACCAGCAGGTGACGCAGTGGGTGGCGGTGGAGGATCTCCATGACCTCCTCGGACAGTGCGGTGCGCACGCGCTTATCGACGTCCACCGACTCATCCTTCAGCTCCTTCGCCGCCTGAAAGAGCAGCTCCGCCTTGTCACTCGGGCACTGAATCGCCGCCTCCTCGAAGAGCTCGGCGCCGTGTAGAAGGTCATTGCTGAGCTCTTGTGCGGATTGTCCTGCCTCCATCTTCTTGACCACCGCGTTGCGCCAGGTGGACATCGGATCCGACCAGGCATCGATGCGGAAGAACCAACGCCCAGTGGTGGCTGGGCTAAATACGCCGTGGACTCGGTCTGGATTCTCCGGGTCCACCGTCATAGTAACGGCGGAGGTAGATGGGGATTCGGTGTTCCATACCGAGAGCGTTGCGGCGACGGCATCGTGGCCCTCGCGCCACACCAGCGCAGTGACAGGGATAACCTCTCCGACCACAGCCTTCGAGGCGGCATTACCGGAGAGGGAGGGGCGGACATCGTCGATACCAAGGCGTTGAGTCATGCCCATAGAATAATGCAGCTGTGTCAGTTTCACCGGGGAAGAAGGATTTCAGCCACAATGGTGGCTGTGAACACTCCAGAGCAATTGAGCCAGCAAGACCCTGAACTGATGGAAACCGACGAAGATTGGTTGATTGACTTCCGCGGCGTCGAGCTGCGACGCGGTGGGCGCACACTGGTGGGGCCCATCGACTGGCAGGTGGAGCTCGATGAACGCTGGGTCATCATCGGCCCCAACGGCGCGGGCAAGACCTCCTTGGTCCGAATGGCTGCCGCCGAAGAGTTCCCGTCCGCTGGTGTGGCTTTCCTCATGGGTGAGCGCCTGGGCAAGACGGATATGCGCGATCTGCGCGCCGCCATCGGTATTTCCTCCGCCGCCGTCCAACACCGCATCCCGGATAGAGAACGCGTGGATGATCTCGTTGTGTCTGCCGGTTATGCGGTCCTCGGCCGCTGGCGTGAGGACTACCAAGACATGGACTTCTCCCGTGCCGATGACATCTTGGAACAAGTGGGTGCAGCGCACCTGGCAGAGCGGACCTGGGGCACGCTTTCTGAAGGCGAGAAGAAGCGCGTCATCCTCGCCCGCGCGCTGATGGCCAACCCGGAGCTGCTCATCCTGGATGAGCCTTCCGCCGGTATGGACTTGGGTGGCCGTGAGGACCTCGTGGGCTACTTGGGGGACCTAGCACTCGATGCGGATGCCCCGGCAATTGTCATGATTACCCACCACGTCGAGGAAATCCCTTATGGATTTACCCATGCGATGCTCCTAGATGAGGGTAAGGTCGTGGCCAAAGGACTCATTAACTCTGTCCTGACGTCGGAAAACCTCTCCAAGGCTTTCCACCAACCCATCCAGGTGGACCGCATTGGGGAGAGGTACTTCGCCCGACGAGTCCGCTAACCCCTAGCACATAACCCCTAGTACATAACCTCAGTACGCCTTCTCGACGTATACCTCTCGAATTCTGCTCCTAGCTTGCAGACACGGAAAGTTGCATGAGCCAGTCCATCCACGACAGCCTTGATGCCATCGACCCTGGCGAAACCACGGGCTTTAACGGGGCACGCCTGGCCGCTACTGTCCTCTTGTTACGCGATACCGCGGAGGGCTTGCGCGTGTGGATCCAAGAACGCGTGCACACCATGCGTAATTACCCCGGCCACGTTGTCTTTCCCGGCGGCGGTGTAGACCCGCGTGACTTCCCACCGCGTTCTTGGGACTCCGGCGAACTATGGGCGGGCAGCTCGGTGGTCTCCATGGCACGGCGCATGGGCGTAACCAAGTACAAGGCACACGCCCTTGTCTTCGCGGCCGCCCGGGAGCTTTTCGAGGAGGCCGGCACGCTGCTGGCCATCCGCGAGGACGGCTTGGTTTCCGACGCCTCTCGCTACCACCGTGAGCGCGAGCTGTTAGAAACCCACGAGATTTCCTTCACCGAGTTCCTTGAGCACAACGGCATGCGTGTCGACGCCGACATGCTCTTGCCTTGGTCCCGCTGGGCCGGGGAAGACAACAACCACTGGTTCGACACCTTCTTCTTCATCGGTGTACTACCCGAAGGCCAAGAACCCGATGGAGATACAGGCGAAGCCGACGACGCCGGCTGGTTCGACCCACAACTGGTCCTCGATGGCTGGCGCGCCGGGTTGGTGCGCCTAGCTATCCCGACGTGGGCGCAGCTCAAGCGTTTGACCTCCTACGCCACGGTCAAAGAGGTCTTAGATGATGCCTCCTTCTCCGACCTGCGTCCGATTATCGGCGACCCGCGCGATGATGAGCGCTACCGTGAATACTTCACCACTTTCCCTGTCGACCGCATTTAAGTCGGCCTCGCCCGGCATCAACCGATACAGAAGAAACCTGCATGAGCTACACCCTGGACGAAGTTGCCTTCCTACGCGAGAACGCCGCTACGATCGATGCCGCCGCAGCAGACCTGGAAGGGACCAAGAAGGCGCACCTGCGGGACGTCGCCAAGCTGCAGGCCCAATTCGGTAATTATGGCCGCGCCGTAGCCGAGCTGATCCAAGCCCGCAGTTCCGGCAAGCTACCGGGGCAGTGGCTTATGGATCACGACTCCGCCCAACAGGCCACCCCACCCGCAGTGGCGGCTTATCGCGCGCAGTTCCTTCAGGAACGCAACGTGGACTTCGTCCACGACCTCACCTGCTCCATCGGCACCGAAGGCCAGGCCTATCGCCCCGGCGCTTATGTGGGCAGTGACCTAGACGCCTCACGCGTGGCCATGGCGCACCACAACATTGAGCACCCAGTTTTTCGCGCCGATGCTCTAACCACCACGACGACCGCCCAGGTCTGCATCGCCGACCCTGCGCGGCGACAGGGTGGCAATCGCATCACGCGCCTAGACCAACTCCTACCACCGCCAGCAGATCTGCTGGCCACCCACGGCGAGATGGCCATCAAGTGCGCCCCCGGCATTGATCATTCCGAATGGGAAGGCCTGGCTTGCGTGGTGAGCCTCGATGGCGGGGTGAAGGAAGCCTGCCTGTATACCCCGGGCCTGGGAATGGGGAAGAGGGCAGTGGTCCTCAACACCACGCCCGAAGGAATACACACTGACGTCATCGAGGATGACCTCGACGAAAACGAGCTGCCTGAGGCTGGGCCCATGGGGCGCTTCCTCATCGACCCCGACGGCGCCATCGTGCGCGCCGGGCTGGTGCGCCACTACGCCGCGCGGGAAGGCTTGCATCAGCTGGACCCGCGCATTGCCTACCTCACCGGCGACCGCCTTCCGCAAGGCATGTCCGGATTTGAATTCATCGAGATGGTCCCCATGAAGAAGCTAAAAGCGGCCATGGCGGCCCACGACGTCGGCTCGCTGGAAATCCTGGTACGCGGGCAAGACGTGAACCCGGACCAGCTGCGTAAGAAGCTCAAGCTCAAAGGCTCCACTGCCAAGACACTCGTGGTCACGCGCATTGGAACGAAGGGAGTCGCGGTGTTGTGCGGACCGCGAGTAGTATCGACCGAAGGTAATTACGCACCCTAATAGTTTCAAAATTTACGGAAGGGGAAGTGCCCACATGCCAGTCATTGTGGCTCTGGTCAAGCACGTACCGGATACGTGGTCAACCAAGACCCTCGAGGCGGACCACACGTTGGACCGTACCTCGGTGGATAACGTCATCGATGAGGTCAACGAGTACTCCGTCGAGCAGGCACTGCGCTTGCGCGACGATAACGCCGACGCCGGCTATGAGGTCGTGGCGCTTACGATGGGCCCGGCCGCTGCCGATGAGGCTCTGCGCAAGGCACTGGCCATGGGCGCAGACCACGCCGTGCACGTGACGGACGACGCCCTCGCCGGCGCCGACGCCCTGGCTACCGCCTGGGTTCTCAACGCCGCCATCAACAAGGTGGGAGAAAAGTTCGGTGAGGTCCAGGTCATCACCCTGGGCAACAACTCTTCGGATGCCTCCACCGGGCTTATCGCTGGCCTGCTGGCTGAGTATCGCCAGCTGCCCGCACTCACGGAGCTCAAGGCCGCCTCCCTGGCCGGTGCCACCGCTACCGGCACTCGCGAGGATGCCCACGGCCACTGGGAGCTTAGCGCCAACCTACCGGCGATCCTGTCCTTTACCGACAAGGCCGATAAGCCGCGTTTCCCCAACTTCAAGGGCCTGATGGCCGCCAAGAAGGCTGAGGTCACCACCCTCGCCGTGGCGGACCTCGGCATTGACGGTGTGCCTTCCACCACCACGGTCACCGCCTCCGCGCAGCGCCCGGCCCGCACCGCCGGTGAGGTCATCACCGACCCGGATCCGGCCGTGGCTGCCGCCAAGGTCGCGGACTTCCTGGCCGCCAAGAATCTCATCGAGGGTTAAAGGAGAAAAGATATGTCTCACGTTTATGTCCTAGTTGAGCACGAAGCAGACCAGCTCAGCCACGTTACCGGCGAGCTCATCACCGCCGCCCGCGCGCTCGGCACCGTCTCCGCCGTCGTCGTGGCCAAGGATGCCGCCACCGCCGCCTCTTTCGATGCCGAGCTGGGCAACTTCGGTGCCGCCCAGGTGGTCCAGGCCACCGCCGCGGACTATGAGCAGCGCATCGTCACCCCGGAGGTCGACGCCCTCCACGCCTTGGCCGCCAATAACCCGGCGCCCATCGTGCTGGCCTCCACCCCGACCAACAATGAGATCGCCGGTCGCCTCGCCGCCCGCCTGGGCTCGGGTGCCTTGGTCAACGTCGACGGCATTAATGCCGACGGTACCGCCCACCACACCATCTTCGGTGGCTCCTACGAGACCTCCTCCACGGCCACCGGTTCTGTGGTCTACACCCTGCGCCCCGGCTCCGTGGCTGCCGAACCCCAGCCGGTCACCGCGGCACCGGCTCCTTTCGAGCTGCCCGCCGCCACAGCAAAGGATGTCACCGTCACCTCCTTTACCCCGGCTGAGAAGACCGCTCGTCCGGAGCTGACCTCCGCCAAGGTCGTCGTGGCCGGTGGCCGCGGTGTGGGCGATAAGTTCGCCGACGTGGTGGAGCCGCTTGCCGACGTCCTCGGTGCCGCCGTCGGCGCTACCCGCGACGCCGTCGATGAAGGTTTCTACGATCCTGCCTTCCAGATTGGCCAGACCGGCGCGACCGTGTCCCCGAACCTCTACATTGGCCTGGGCATTTCCGGTGCTATCCAGCACACCTCCGGAATGCAGACCTCGGAGACCATCGTCGTGGTCAACCAGGACCAGGACGAGCCCTTCTTCCAGATCGCTGACCTCGGCGTGGTGGGCGACCTCCACGAGATTGCCCCGGCCCTGGCTAAGGAGCTCGAGGCCCGCAAGGGGGCCGGCAACTAATGCCTCGTTACCTCGATTACGCAGCCACCCAACCCATGCGTCAAAGCGCTATTGATGCCTGGGTCAATGCCTCCGGGGCCCTGAACCCGGGCTCGGCCTATGGTTCTGGGCGCAAGGCACGCTCCGTGCTGGACGACGCCCGCGAGACCGTCGCCGAGCTGTTGGGCTGCGAACCTATCGAGGTAGTTTTCACCTCCTCCGGCACGGAGGCCGACAACATTGCCATCCAGGGCCTCTTCCGTGCTGCGCAAAGCGCAGCACCGGAGGCAGCGAAACGAATCATCTCGACCCCCATCGAGCACCCCGCCGTCCTGGAGACCGTGGAAAAGCTCCGCGCTGAGCACGGTGCGACCGTTGACCTCCTTCCGGTTGATTCCACCGGCCACGTCAGTGACCTCGCAGCCTTGGATACTCCGGCCGCGGTGGCGACCTGCATGTGGGCTAACAACGAGACCGGCACCATCCAGCCGGTCACGGATATCACCCAGCGCGCCGCCGCGCAGGATACCCCGGTGCACATCGATGCAGTGCAGGTCGCCGGCAAACTGCCTATCAATTTCCATGAGTTGGGTGCCACCACACTCGCGGCCAGCGCCCACAAGTTCGGCGGGCCCCGCGGCATCGGCCTGCTGCTTGCGCGCCGTACCCCGGCGCCGCAACCCATCGCCTTTGGCGGCGGCCAGGAGCGCGGCATCCGTCCCGGCACCGTCGACGTCGCTAGTGCGAGCGCACTCGCCGCGGCCCTGCGCGAATCCGTCGCGGAAATGGAGCAAGAGACCGCTCGCCTGAGCGCACTGCGCGACAAGCTCAAGGCCGGCATCGAGTCCAGCATTGACAACGTCATCATCAACTCCGCCGAGCCCACCCTGGTTTCCCACCTGCACGTCTCCTTCCCGGGCACGGACGGCGATAGCCTCATCATGCTTCTCGACGCCTCCGGTATCGAAGCCTCTGCCGGCTCCGCCTGCCACGCGGGTGTTAACCGCATGTCCCACGTGCTCGAAGCCATGGGCATCGACGAGGAACATGGCCGCGGCAGCCTGCGCTTTAGCCTGGGGCGCCTCACCACTGAAGAGGACATTGAGGCCGTGCTGGCAGAGCTTCCGGAAATCATCCGCCGCGCGCGTTCGGTGTAGAAAAACGACCAAAACGTGCGACTGTTGAGACACGTGCCGTAATTTACGGCGTTGTGCCACAGAGCCACTAACCCGTCAGGCACAATGTTCTCATGTCGAAGTTCTCTGAGGTCCTAGATCAGCTGCGTGACAACCAACCAAAGGCAAAGTACGGCATTGCCTTTGAGAAGCTGATGGTCAACTATTTCAAGACCGACCCGACCTTGAAGAACCAATTCGATGAGGTCTGCCGCTGGACGGATTGGCGCTACAACGGCGGTAAGGCAGATACCGGCATTGACCTGGTGGCCCGCCGCGTCGATGACGGCACGTGGACCGCCATCCAGTGCAAGTTCTATGACTCCAAGGCGCGTATCCAGAAATCCCACCTGGATTCCTTCTTCGAAGCCTCCGGTCACTCCTTCGAAACGGAAGAAGGCCGCCAGCACTTCGGGAGCCGTCTCATTATTTCCACCACGGACCACTGGTCTTCCCATGCAGAAGACGCCCTGGCCAACCAGATTATTCCCACCAGCCGAATTGGCATCTCCGCCATTGCGGAGTCACCTATTAACTGGGACGTGGCCTTCCCCGGCTCGGAAGTGCGCGATAAGACCATCCAGATTAACCTCTCCCAGCGCGAGACCTTCGAACCCCGCCCACACCAGCAGGCGGCCATCGACAAAGCCATCGAAGGATTCAAAACCCACGACCGCGGCAAACTCATCATGGCCTGCGGCACCGGCAAGACCTTCACCGCCCTGCGCCTAGCGGAACGCGTCGCTGAAGACAACGGCGGCAAGGCCCGCATCCTCTTTCTCGTGCCGTCCATCTCCTTGCTTTCCCAAACCCTGAAGGAGTGGACCGCCCAGGGCCGTCTCGACATGCGGGCCTTCGCGGTGTGCTCCGACAGCAAGGTCTCCAAGAAGGCCGAGGACATCGCCGTATACGACCTCGAGGTCCCAGTCTCCACCGAAGGCAAGGACATCACCACGCGCTTCGAATCCGGCAAGCGCGCCAAGGGGCTCAACATCGTCTTCTCCACCTACCAGTCCATCCAAGCAGTACACGATGCCCAGCAGGTAGGCCTCGATGATTTCGACCTCGTCATCTGCGATGAAGCCCACCGCACCACCGGCATCACCTTGGCCGGTGAGGACGACAGCAACTTCGTCCGTGTTCACGATGCCGACTACATCAAGGCAGCCAAGCGCCTGTACATGACGGCCACCCCGCGCCTCTACGACGAAGCCGTCAAGGGCAAAGCCGAAGAACACTCCGCGGAGCTGGCCTCCATGGATGATGATTCCAAATACGGCCCGGAGTTCTACCGCCTCGGATTCGGCGAGGCCGTGGACAAGGGCCTGCTCACGGACTACAAGGTGCTCGTCATGACCGTGGATGAGTCCGTGGCTGCCCAAGCCATGGCTCACAGTGAGAACAACCAGGTCAACCTTTCACTCGCCTCCGCCATGATTGGTGCCTGGAATGGCCTGGCCAAGCGCTCCGGCGAATTGCAGGGCAAGAAGGGCGGTTTTGAGGAAGACGCCCAGCCCATGCAGCGCGCCGTGGCCTTTGCCAAGGACATCAGGACCTCCCAACTCATTGCGGAGACCTACCCTTCACTCATCGGTACCCACCAGGAACTGCTCAAAGAAAAGGCAGTGCTTAACGACGTCTCCCTCACCAACGTCGACCTCCACGTCGCCGCCCAGCACGTGGATGGCGGCATGAACGCCATGGAGCGTGGCACCAAGCTCTCTTGGCTGGAGTCCCCAGCGGGGGAGCACGAGTCCCGCATGCTGACCAACGCCCGCTGCCTGTCCGAAGGCGTGGACGTGCCAGCGCTGGATGCCGTCATCTTCTTCAACCCTCGCAACTCCATGGTGGACGTGGTCCAGTCTGTCGGCCGCGTCATGCGCAAGTCGGAAGGAAAGGACTACGGCTACATCATCTTGCCCGTGGCCGTGGCCAGCAACGTCTCTCCAGCAGAAGCACTCAACGACAATCAGCGCTTCAAGGTGGTCTGGCAGATCCTCAACGCGCTGCGCGCCCACGATGACCGCTTCAACGCGAAGATTAACTCTATCGCGCTCAATGGCACGGCGGGACAAGAAGACCTGCCAATCGACGTCGTCCACGTGCCAGGGGATGACGAGAAGAGCGACGCTAAGAAGCTCAAGGAAGCGGATGAAACCAAGTCACCCGAACCGCTTGCTGATAACTCAACCGTGACCCAGCAGATTGCTCTGTTCTCTCTGGAGCAGTGGCAAGAAGCTATCTACACCAAGCTGGTCGACAAGGTTGGCACCCGCACTTACTGGGAAGACTGGGCCGATGATGTCGCAACCATTGCGGAGAACCAAATCACCCGCATCAAGGCGCTTCTCGATGGCGCCGATGGCTCCCTCCGCACCGAATTCGACAGCTTCGTGGAGGGCCTGCGCAATAACCTTAACGATGGCATCAGCGAAGATGACGCCATCTCGATGCTCTCGCAGCACCTCATCACGGCACCGGTCTTTAACGCGCTTTTTGAGAACCATGACTTCATCACCCACAACCCAGTGGCGCAGGTCATGGAGAAGATAGTCAAGGCTTTGTCCAAGGCGAACCTTGATACCGAGACCGAGTCCCTAGAGAAGTTCTACGAGTCCGTTCGCGTTCGTGCTTCTGAGGTGAACTCTGCTTCCGGCAAGCAGCAGGTCATCAAGGAGCTTTACGAGCGCTTCTTCCGCAAGGCATTCAAGAAGCAATCCGAAGCCCTCGGCATCGTCTATACCCGAGTCGAAATTGTCGACTTCATCCTGCGTGCTGCCGATGACGTGTCCAAGAAACACTTTGGCAAGGGACTGACAGATGAAGGAGTGTGCATCCTCGACCCCTTCGCCGGCACTTCCACCTTCACGGTTCGCCTGCTGCAGTCTGGGCTCATCAAGCCAGAAGACCTCGCCCGCAAATATGCCAACGAGCTCTTCGCCACCGAGATCATGTTGCTGGGGTACTACGTCTCCGCAGTGAACATTGAGACCACCTACAACGCCCTGCGCGAAGAAGCAGCTCTGCGCAACGGCGAGCTCGCACCGGAGTACGTGCCTTTCACCAACATCGCACTGGCCGATACCTTCCAAATTCACGAGGAAGGCGATATCCCGGACCTCAACATCTTTCGCGAGAACAACGAGACCATCGAGCGCCAGAAGCAAGCACCGATCAACGTGGTGATTGGTAACCCGCCGTACTCTGCGGGGCAGAAGTCCGCGAACGACCTCAACGCGAACCTGAAGTATCCGAGCTTAGACGCGCGCATTTCAGAAACGTATGCAGCGAAGTCCACCGCAACCAACAAGAACTCGCTCTATGACTCCTACCTGCGAGCCTTCCGCTGGGCTACTGACCGGATTGGTAATCAGGGTGTTGTAGCGTTTGTCACAAATAATAGTTGGTTAGACGGTAACACCAGCGCCGGAGTTCGGTTATCAATGAAGCAAGACTTTACGGATCTTTATATCATCAATTTGCGAGGAAATTCTCACGGTGGCGGTGAAGGGGCTAAACGCCAAGGGGGAAATGTCTTTGACATTCGAGTAGGTGTTTCCATTGTCATTGGGGTTAAAGAAGAAAAGCGCTCATTTGATATTCACTACGTAGAGACGCCAGATTACTACAGCAAAAAAGAGAAGCTTGAGCTTATTAATACCGCTTCGATTGACAATCTAAATTTCCGAAAGATTGTTCCGAATAGAAAGGGAGATTGGCTCAATCACCGTTCTGTTGAATTTGAAACATGGCCCGTGCTAGGAGCGAAGAAAGGAGCAGAAACTAGGTTTTTTAAGATCTTTAGTCGTGGCCTTGAAACTGGGCGCGATGCATGGGTTTATTCTTTCGATGAATGCCGGTTGGAAACGAATGTCTTGCGCTTAGGTCAGACTTACGAACAAGTGCGTTATCGCTTCCATACTTCAAGTCACCTGGGCAAAGGAAAAGGTGAGGCAATTGTTGCTACCTATCTGTCGGAACAGCCTGAGTTTGCTGATCCGCGGAAAATCAAATGGAGTCGTTCGCTGAGAAACTCCGTATATCGAGATCACAAGTTTGAATTTAGGATCGAAAAGTCTGTAATAGGTAACTATCGTCCTTTTTGCTCACAAAAGGTGTACTATGACGCCTTATTGAACCATGAGCGATCGCAGCTTCCTTCGATGTTCCCGACGGAGGCGCATCGAAACATCGGATACCTTCAGCCAACGGTTGGGGCGCAAAAGCCGTACTCAATGTTCGCAGTCGGCAGGATGCCAGACCTGAACTTCTATGGCTCTGAAGGGTCTCAATTCTTTCCCCGCTTCACCTGGGCCCCCGTCGAGGCAGATGACGGCGGGCTGTTCAGTGAGAGCAGTACGGTAAAACAGGGCGAAACCAGCGTCTACGGTTCGATTGGTGAGGTCGTTGACGGCTACGTGCGCGTGGACAACATCACTGACGAGATTAAGACGCTCTACCGTGATGCTCTGGGGCCCGACATCACGGGCGATGACATCTTCCACTTTGTCTACGGCAAGCTGCATGACCCTGGCTACCGAACGAAGTACGCGGCTGATTTGAAGAAGATGCTGCCGCACATCGAGACGCCGAGTTCACGTGCGGAGTTCGACAAGTTCGTTGCTGCGGGCCAAGAGCTGATGGACCTGCACGTCAACTACGAGTCGGTGGAGCCGTGGCCACTGGATATTCAGGTCAAGGGCGATGAGGCCGACCGTGAGACGTGGCGCGTGCTCAAGATGAAGTGGGCCAAGCGCAAGGACCCGGAAACAGGCAAGAACGTCAACGACGTGACCAAGCTGATCTACAACAAGCATGTGGCCATATCCGGTATTCCGGCCGAGGCGGATGAGTACATGCTGGGCTCGCGCTCAGCTGTCGCCTGGCTGATTGACCGCTACCAAGTCAAGAAGGACAAGGCCTCCGGCATTGTTAATGACCCGAATGATTGGGCCGACGAGGTGGGCAACCCGCACTACGTCGTGGACCTGATTGGGAAAGTCGTGCGCGTGGCGATGGAGACAGTGCGAATCGTGGATGGGGTTGAGCTCGAGTACTAATTCAAAGGGTTATTTTGCATGAAGATGAGCGATGACGTTGAGGTTGAAAAGACGATCGAGCTTCCGCCCACGGAGTCCATTCAACACTCACTAGGGGCCAACCATGATTTGTGCTCGGGCATAGATGAGCTTGTCGATAATGCGATCGATGCGAAAGCTTCGAGCGTTTGCATTGTCTTTCATGTCGATGGCTATCGCTTAACCCGGGTAGCTATTCATGATGACGGTGCCGGTATGAGCGCTCAGAAGATGGAGCGGGTTCTTCGACTTGGTGGGCATGAAGCCGGATCGGCTAGCACTATCGGTATTTATGGTATGGGGATGAAAGAAGGCTCATATGCTAATGCCGATACTGTAACTGTTGTATCACGTTCCAAGGGCCAGTTTCCTGCTGGAATTCGAATGCATAAGGGGAGCTTCACAGCAGAAGTTTTTGGGGAAAAAGCTCTTACCAGTATCTGGAACCTACGTAACCGTCTTGTGGATCTTAAGCGTGGTACTACTGTGCTCTGGGATGACTTGGTCGGCATCTACGAAGGAACCAATGAGGAAGAGGGATTGTCTTTTCTTTCTGCGACGATTGAAAGACTTCGAAAACATCTGGGGATTCGTTATCATCGATTCCTCGAGGAGGAACGCGTGAAAATCCGTATCTTCACGCTATATGACTCTGGGGAGCCGATCGCAAATCCTCGGATTGACCCAATCAATCCTTGCGGTTATCGCAAGTCTGGTGATCCTCGATATCCTGTTTCGCTTACGGTTGGAGGTGAGTGTGGCGCGCTCGGCGTTACTGCTCATATATGGGGCAATCGGTCGAAGACTGATGCGTTTGATCTCGAAGAAAAGGATACTCTAGGGCACCAGGGATTGTTCGTATATGTAGCTGATCGGCTCATCACTAGTGGTGGGTGGTTTGGTCTATTTGAGAAGCGAAAAGACTACAAGCTTTTGCGCATCGTCATCGACGACCCAAGAGTCATTGATGAATATATAACTGTCAGTCCGCAAAAGGGATCAATTCGGTTGAATGAAGGGTTTCATAGATTTATTGCAAGCCTGCAGGTCTGTGAAGCACCGGGTAAGTCCTTCGAAGATGTGTGTTTGGATGCGCGAGAAGTGCTCCGGAATTCCAACAAAAAGTCGGGTAAGGCGGATCCGCTTGCCGAAGGAGGACAGGGACTTGCTCCAGCCATTAAGCAAGCAATCGAGGATGAGGCAATACTAAAGCCCCGAGACCCAATAAACGTTCTTTGGGGAAAAGTGCCCGAAGGCTCCTTTATCGAGGTTGACTCGAGTGCAAATGTTATTCGAATAAATCGAAGGTATCGAAAGCTTTTTAACGCGGGTAAAGGGTCTTTAAATGATGCTCCTTTGTTAAAAACCCTACTTTTTCTTCTCTTTAATGACATTGCAACGTCGAAGAAAACAAGCAAGGCGAAGTCGAACACAGCCCTTTGGTCGAAGCTTTTGTTGGTGGCTGCCGACGAGGAGCTTAAACAAAACGAGCTAAGAGAAGAGAAGTTTTGAACTCTTTCGTGACGATCGATGACACTTGACGCTTTCGAATAACTGTTTGTAAAACTCAAGATGAATGTCCGGCGTTTCGCGTATTGTCAAGCATTGAGCCACTTAAATAGCAGCTCAAGGCAAGTTTTTCAACGTGATAGGAGCAGATAATGGACGACGGCGCGACTAGCCAAACCAAACCTGGATTTGCAACACTCAAAAGAGCAATGGCCAATGTGCTGAACCCTTCAAATCTCACTCTATTGGCAACTGTCGAGCAACGCCTCGAGCTTATGGAGGGGTTGTCAACTACTTCCGAGTCGCTCCGAGAGTTTGTTGAGCATGCGACTGAGGATGAAATTCAACCCTTGATGACGTTTATCGGGGCCGCGATTGACGCATCGGCTGATGTGTTGAAGCCGGAGACTGATTCTGAGCCTAAGTCGGATGGCCGCCGTGATTGGGTCTTTGCTCAACTTGGTTTGTCATTTGTTGCGGAAGAGTTGTCTGAGCGTTTGCCAGATCCGGAGCCAGCCGTCATCATCGAAGATAAGTTCACTGAGTGGTACACGGCGGAGCGCCGGCAGGAAGTTACAAACTACTGGGATGATTATGTCCGGGTGTTGAGTCGAAACGGCTGGGATGCAGAATCTATTGGAACGGTAGGTGCACAAGCAACCGAAGTCATTCGTCGAATCGATGATCCAAAGAAGCCCTATTCGTTCTCATCTCGAGGACTCGTGGTTGGCTACGTCCAAAGCGGAAAAACCGCAAACTTTACCGCTGTGGCCGCTAAGGCCATTGATGCCGGCTACCGGTTTATCGTGATTCTTGCCGGCACGATGGATAATCTCCGCGAACAGACACAGCGGCGATTGGATAAAGAACTGTGCGGTCGAGAAGCTGTTTTGAGTGGCCTTGACGAGGCTGATCTCACAGCAAAAGAGCGGAAGGATGAGACCTACTTCAACGGTGATGAGGAGTGGGAGCGCGAATGGCAAGACAAGGGTGGAGCTTTTGTAGCCCACGGTCCATCCTACGGAAAGACCGGTTTTCCGCGTGTTAAGCGAGTGACCACGTCGGTTCGTGATTACCGGCGTACGGGAACTAGTGCAATTGAGATTGAGCGTCCTGACAAGTCGAAACCGGTGCACCACCCGGATAATTTGGACAACATGCCCTGTCTCGTGGCAGTTGTCAAAAAGAATGCTTCGGTGCTCAGGAATCTGAATTCTGATTTGCGGCGTGCTGCTCGCCTTAATGATGACCTCAAGCATCTTCCTATGCTTGTTATTGACGATGAATCAGATCAGGCATCTATCAATACAAAAAATCAAAAACCGAATAGGCGGGAAGAACGAGAGCGTACAGCCGTAAACGAGCAAATTACTGACCTGCTTAGTATTTGTCCGCGTGCTCAGTACGTGGGTTACACTGCTACGCCATTCGCCAACGTGTTTATCGATCCGTCTGATCCAGAGGATCTTTACCCTCGACACTATGTGTTGATGCTCAACGAACCCCCAGCGTATCGCGGTGCTAGGTGGTTTCATGACCGGATGGATTTTGCAGATTCGCCGGAGGAGGCTACACGCTTAAATTCGCAGAGTATGGCCTTCATTCGGGACTTGGCTGACTCGAAGTCTTTTGCAGAGGAAGGGGCGTTTGAAGAAACTCGTGTGGAAGAGCTTGGCGAAGCTCTCGACATGTTTGTTCTTACTGGTGCAATCAAGAAGTTTCGTGAGGCTAAGCATCCAGGTCTGTCGTTCAAGCACCATACCATGCTTGTACATGAAGGAGTGGGTACGGATATTCACCGTGATGGCAAAGAGATTTTAGAAAAGCTATGGGAGACGAGAGCCTATAATCTTAGCCGGCCAAACTCTCGGATGAAGAGGCTTTTCGAAGACGATCTCCTCGATGTCATGGACATTGATCGATACTCTGAGGGGTATGCGGTTCCGCGAACTTATGCTGAGCTTTTGCCGTATATCAATGAAGCTTATTCTGAAATGATGAAGGGAGTTCAGCCAGGCAAGTGCCCCGTGCTTCAAGTGGATACACAGGGCAAGGAGAGTCCAAACTTCGAGTCGGGTGGGGTGTGGAAGATTCTCGTAGGCGGAGCTCAGCTCTCTCGTGGATACACTGTTGAGGGACTTACCATTTCGTATTTTCGCCGACGTACGGGAAGTGCCGATACGTTGATGCAGACTGGCCGTTGGTTTGGGTTCCGCAAAGGGTATCAAGATTTGGTCCGCCTGTATGCTCCTGTTGATCTGGTGGAGATGTTCGAAGCGGCAATGCACGATGAAGAAGTATTCCGCGACAATGTAAAGATATACGCTCAGCAGCCGCTGGATTCTGACAAACGGTTAACACCAAGTCGCATCGCTCCAATGGTGAGACAGTCGCTCCCAGACCTTAAGCCAACCAGCTCGAATAAGATGTTTAATGCTTATATTCGTTCAAGTGCTGCTGCGCCGAATGTCGTCGAGCTCAATTCGATTCCGGATCGGCAGGACCGCGACGCCCTAGCGTACAACTTTGAAAAGGTCGGAATTCCATTGCTGCAGTCGCTGGGTTCCGAAATTACCCAGATGGCATATTTCCGATTGGAGGGCATGCGAAGTGGAAACACATTTGCACATGCTGGCCGTAAGAACTTCCATGTGGGAACCGTTAGGTCCAACGAGTTTGTTGAACTCTTGGATTCTATGAGGTGGTACGAAGGTGCCAAATACAAAGAAAATATTGTTACCCCGCACGTTAGATATCTCCGCGGGTTGATGGGGGATGGACGTCATTCAAACGTGGACCAGTCTGATTTTCGGGAGGTTGCTGTCTTGCTGCCAATCCTGTCTCAGAATCCAGAACGGATTCACGTTCCTGGGGTTCCCTTCCCAGTTCCGCTAGTGAAGCGCAGTCGACGCGAAAACCGTCACGATATCACTGGTACTGACCGTAAGAACACCTACATTATGCAGAGCATCGCTTCCGGAGAGTCGGTCCTTAAACCTCGATTGAATGACTTGCTCGACTATGAACGATTCTTGTTAGAGAAGTTTAAACCAATTGATGGCGATGAACCGTTTGATTTGGATTCAGAGGCTGCTGCGAAGCGTGGTGCGCTCTTGATTACAGCTTTCGATGATCGAAAGCCAGAATTGGTTGCAAAGAGCCGACGGGAGGGTAATTATGTGGCTCCAGATTGGAGTAAGGGGGAGGTAGGCCTAGCGCTTGCCTTCAACTCTCCGCATGATGCTGTTCGCGGTAGTAATGGCGTTGTTGAGTGGGGAGTGCACCTTCGAGGCGACGGTGATGGCGATGATGTTGTAATCGAAAACCTCAACGCGCAGGGCTAAATTGATTGAAGCGTACCCGCAAATTGCGGGAGTGTGCATATCCTTCAACCTGTAGCCGAAAACTTCGGAAGGTTGAGGAGCGTCGCCAAGCGCTGCCCAAACGTTCGCTGTTGTAGTATTCGACGATGGCAGCCAGTGGCATTGTCAAGAGAATGGGTGTGGTGGTGCCGGTGAGGGCACGTTGCGTGGGAAATGTGACAAAAGAGTTCAGTGTTGCGCGTGTTGCATCTGTTACTCATGTTGTTAGAGCGGTAGTGTGGCGCGCATGAGCCATGCACGTCGCCTTGTTACCGCCGCCGTTACTGCTGTAGCGGCCGTGGCACTGTCCGTATCCACCGCCGTTGCCATTCCGTCCACCGCACCTTCCGGTGTGGATGTCTCCGGAAATAACCACGCGTCCCTTCGCGGAATCGATTGGGATGCCGTGAAGTCTGATGGCCAGTCCTATGCCTTTGTCAAGGCCACTGAAGGCGTTGGGTTTGTTAACAACCACTTCGTACGCGATGCCAACGCCGCAGCAGCCGCTGGACTAAAGGTCGGTGCTTACCACTACGCGCGCCCGGCTGGTGACGCCAAGCAGCAGGCGGCCAGCTTCGCCTCCCAGATTGCACTGGTGCCGACGCAAACCCTGCCGCCGGTGCTCGACATCGAGGTCGATGAGGGCCTGAGCGCCAAGCAGTTGGAGGAGTGGATTGATACCTTCATGACTGAGTTGAAGTCCCTGACCGGCCGCACGCCGATGCTTTATACCTACAAGTACTTCTGGATGGGCCAGATGGGTAATACCACGCGCTTCTCCGAGTACCCGCTGTGGCTGGCGGCCTACCAGGACACCGCGCCGGAACCGGTCGGTGGCTGGGACAAGCTGGCCTTCTGGCAGCGCTCCGGTAGCGGCCGCGTGGCTGGCATCGAAACCGATGTGGACATGAACCTTTTCAATGGTACTGAAGCACAGCTGCACTCCTTCTCCGGTGGCAACTACATTGACTTCGGTGGAATTTTGGATGACCTGGTCATCCCGGGCGTTGACCTGGGCGATGACGCCGGTGTGCTGATTGCGGGAATTCTAGCCCTGGCAGCGGGTGCCGTGGCTGTGCCTGCCGTTGCTGATGCCGCGAAGGATGCGGGGCTGGATGTGGATCCGACCGGGCTTATCAAGCAGGCGGAGAAGCTGCTTAACGACGGTGCCATCAACGCTGACGACCTCAAGGACATGGCTAACAATGACGCCAGCATCGGTGACCTGGCCATCTTCTTGGACAATGCACAGCACCTGCAGGATGTTGATGCCGACAATGTCAGCCAGCAGGACGTGGAGAACGCCGACCGCGCCGCGCGCAGCGCGGGTCACGCTGCGGGTGTAGCCATTCCGGCCATTGACTCCAAGCAGGTAGCAGACCTGCTCAATAGCCTGCGTTAATTACTTCCGGGAGCTGGGGTATCGCGCCGCGGAGTCGCGCCCTTCAAGAAGCGGCGGGTCCACGACTCGTCGCGAAAGTGTGCGGGCACCGCACCGGAGAGTAACGGCTTGGCTAGGGCGGCGGCTTCGGGGGAGCCGTCCGCGGGTAGCTCGGTATCTGAGCCGATGAGGATGATGTTGCCGTAGCGCCGGCCTTTAAGCATGGGAGGATCGGCGATAACCGCGACGTGTGCGAAGACTTCTGCCATCCCGGCCAGTTCGGCCTTCGCACCTTGGAGATCGGAATGGTCACCGCAGTTGGCCACGTAGAGGCCACCAGGGGACAAGGTAGCGTGGGCGTGCTGGAAAAATTCTTGGGTGGTGAGAGGCTTCGGGGTTGTATCACCCGCGAAGACGTCTCGGATGATGACGTCGAAACGATTCGGCGGGAAACCTTCGGTCACGGCGCGTGCTTCGCCGGCGCGGATTTTCACGCGGGGAGCAGAGGGGATATCGGCCAGCTCACGGATGAGCTCGGCCAGTTTCGCGTCGAGCTCCACCACAGTGTTGTGGGAATCCGGCCACAGGTCAGCGAAGTAGCGGGGGAGCGAACAGCCACCGCCGCCCAGGTGGAGCACGCGCTTGCCGGGGGCGAGGTTCTCCACCGCAGCGGCAATCCAGCGCATGTACTCAAACTCCAGGGTGCGTGGCTCATTGGGAATGAGGTGCGAGGAGGGCACGCCGTTGATGTTGAGGATGAAGGCGCCATCGCGGAACGGGTCGGCTTCGATGACGAGCTCGCCGGTGGAAATCTCGTAGGTTCCCGCGATTGAATCTGCCTTGTTGCGTTTTCTGCCCATAATGCCTTTTAGCTTAGGGAATAGAGCGTGAGTCCAGTGTGTTGGGGTATGGGGTACACCGCGACTAACCTAAGGGTCCGAAAGAAAGAAGAAGGGGAAAGCATGCGAGTATTGGTAGCCATGTCCGGCGGCGTCGATTCCTCGGTCGCCGCGGCACGCGCGGTGGAGGCGGGCCACGACGTCATTGGCGTGCACCTAGCCCTGCACAAGGATGCACAGCAGACCCGTGAGAAGGCACGCGGATGCTGCTCCCTAGAGGATTCCGCCGACGCCCGCCGTATATGCGACAAACTCGGCATTCCCTTCTATGTATGGGACTTCTCCGAGGAGTTCAAGGAAGCCGTCATCGGGGATTTCGTGGACTCCTACGCCCGCGGTGAGACCCCGAATCCGTGCTTGCGCTGTAATGAGAAGATCAAGTTCGCAGCCTTGCTGCGCAAAGGCATGGCGCTGGGCTTTGATGCAGTCGCCACGGGTCACTATGCCACCATCGACTCTGATGGCTACATGCGCCGCTCCCTGGATGAGAACAAGGACCAGTCCTATGTGCTGGGGGTGATCACCAAGGAAGAGCTGGACCACTGTTTCTTCCCGATTGGCGATACCCCGAAGCCGCAGATCCGCGAGGAGGCCAAGCGCCACGGATTCTCTACTGCGTCCAAGCCTGATTCTTATGACATCTGCTTCATCCCGGACGGCAATACCCAGGCCTTCCTGGGCCGTTCCATCGGACTGCGTCCGGGGATGATCGTGGACACTGAGGGCAATGAGCTCAAGGAACACGATGGCGCGTGGAACTACACCATCGGCCAGCGCAAGGGCTTGGATATCAAAACGCCGACTGCCGACGGCTCCCCGCGCTACGTCACCGACATCGACGCCGCCACCGGTACCGTCACCGTCGGATCGCGCGCCGACTTGGCCGTGACCCGAATTGAGGCCAATCGCCTGAAGTACCTGCACCCCGCGATGGAAGGTGACTTCGACTGCGAGGTGCAGGTGCGCGCCCACGGTTCTGTCGTTCCCTGCCGCGCTCACGTGGACCGCGAAGCCGACCGCATGACACTGGAGCTGAAAGAGCCACTCTCCGGCGTGGCTCGTGGCCAGGCTGCGGTGCTCTACCTGCCGAGCCCGGACGAGCTGGGAGATATTGTCCTGGGCTCCGGCACCATCTGCGGGACGGCGTAGATGACGGGATTCGCCCTTGGCCCCATGCCCGGCACCTCCATGGCGGAGGCTGCGGACATCATCATGGGGGAGACCGAACTTCCTGCCATCCCGCAGCTGCCCCAGCGTGGCCTCGGTTCTGACGCGGTGGGCCGCACGGCCAGCATGCTGGAGGCTATCTCCATCGACCGTGGCCCGCGTTCCTGGCGCATGACGGCACGCCCGCAGTTGCTCACCCGCCGCACAGGGGACCGCTTGGAGCGTGACCTCGACGAGGTCCAAGAGGTCTGGGGTGAGAGCGTGCCGCACGTCAAGGTGCAAGCACTTGGCCCCTGGTCGCTGGGGGCGAGCATTGAGCTTTCCGACGGCCACCGCGTCCTCACCGACCGCGGCGCCTTCACCGAGCTTTCCGAGTCTCTGCTTCATGGTGTCCACGCCCACGCCGCGGATGTCGCGCGACGTTTCCACGGGGAGGTCGTCGTCCAACTCGACGAGCCCCTGCTTGCCGACGTTGTGGCCGGGCGCATTCCTGGCACCACCGACTTCGATACCATCCCTGCTGTCCCAGACGAGGTCGCGTTTGACCTCCTGCAGTCCTTCGACGCAGATTACCTGCACGCCCCGCCGCTGTGGTCCCTCGCGCGTGCCGCAAAGACCTTCCTCACGACCTTCCGCGGCCTAGACACCCCGCGTCACCTCGACGGCCTGGGTGAGCACTTGAATGCCGGCCACCGCATCGGTCTGGGTATCGAAGGTTCCGATTCCCGCGCGGAGGCCATCACGCTGGCCCGTCACCTTGACCGTATTGGCATGCCACGCGAGCTGCTCATCGATCATTTAGACGTCTACCCAGTCAAGGCCTCCGCTCGTTCACTGCGCTCGGTATCCGAGACCGCCGATATCCTGATTCGCGACGCCGGTGACCTTTAACCCAGTTGTTAATCGACTCGTCCCAGGCTGTCCGTAGCGGTGAAGTAGGCCTCCATATACGGGATGACGAACTGGAGCCTGCCATGGGCGGTGGGTTCGATCAGGTCGGCATCGATAAGCCTTTGGCGCGTCGCCGAGAGGGAGCGCACCGTCCGGTCCTGGTGTGCGGCAATGTTCTTGATTTCTGCCGTGCCGTCCTCCATGACCGCGCTCATCGCTTCGAGGAAGAGACGCTGCGCCGGCGGCAGCGCTAGGGTAGCGGGCTGGTGGACCTGAGCGCCGAGAACTGAGATCGCCTCGGCTGACACCGCCGCGACGTCGCGTTCCTCGATGCTGCTTCCGCCCTCACGCTGAGCCTTTCCCCAAGCCAGTGAGCCTACGAGCTGCACCATGTAGGGGTAGCCGCGGGACAGTCGCACCGCAGCCGCTACTGCATCATCGGTGAACTCGAGCCCCGACTGCGCGGCGGTTTCGGTGAAGGCTACCTCGGCGTTCGCGGGGGAGAGTGGCCCCAGAACGAACTTCTGCGCGCGGCGCAGGAAGGTGACCCCCGGCAGATCCAGCAGGCGGTTGACTCCCTGCGGAAGGCCCGCGGCGACAATAGCGACGACGAGCTCATCGCGCACCAAGTCTTGGTAGGTCACGGCCAGGGAGGTGAGGTCCTCGGCATCTGCGTCCTGTACCTCGTCGATAGTCAGCAGCACGCCCGTGCCTTTCAGTAGTGCTAAGAGCTCGCGCAGTCGGGTGTTGAGCGTGGGTTTATAGGCTTCCTCGGTGTTGTGTTGGATGCCGATGGTTGCCACTCCGCCAATGCCAACTCGGTTAACCTTGCTCTTATCCGCTGGGGCTAGCTTGTCTATGATGCGCGGGATGGTGGTGTCCACCAGTTCCTCCACCATGGAGCTGCGTCCCGAGGCTCGGAGGGTAATCCACCCGCGGCTCGAGGCGATATCTTCGAGCTCATTGAGCAAAACTGTTTTACCGATACCGCGGGCGCCGCTGATGATGAGCGAGCGGCCCGGACTTCCAGGCTGGGAGTCAAGCGCAGCCCGGAAGGTGTCGAGTACTGCCGTGCGGCCGACCCAGAAGAGTGGTGGCACGCCGAAGGTGGGGCGGAAGGGGTTCTCATGTGGGGACATAGGCCCATCCTAGGACATTGGGAGATTTGGGAGACTTTTCTAAAGGTGGAGATTTGGGAGACTTTTTCGTCCCCCAAGTGGAATTAGGCGTCCCGCCCCGCCCGAATGGCGCCGACGATGTCAAAATCGCCGTTAATAGCTATGGGGTCACGCTGCGTGAGCTCTGCGAGCTTCTCCTGGACGCTGGGACGCGGCGAGAAAACAGGGCGTGAAGCCGTGGTTGTCAGGAGATCGCGCAGATAGTCTTCCAAAGAAACTCCAGCGGCGTTAGCACGTTTCTGAAGGGTGGCAATTACGGTGGGGGCGACGCCATGGATGTGGACCGTGCGGGGAGCGGGAGCAGTCATACCGTCAGTGTACGGGAGGACTTAGATTGTGTTTGCGGGCTTCGAGGTCATAGCCCGCCAAGCCACCGCGCCGGCGTACACAGCACATCCGGCGACGAGGCCATACCACCAGAAGAAGTGGAGACCGTCATTCCAGGGCAAGGAGTTTCCGATGACGATTAGAACGAGGGCCGTAATCGCTACGGAAATAGCGCGATAGACCGTCTTACCTGGAGTGGTGAAGGCCTTCCATGCCGACTGAAGGAGAGATGCAATGATAATGATCATGCTGATGGTGAGGAACACGGTATCTCCTTAGGATGCGAGCTCGTCGAAAAGAGCTTGGGCCAGGTTTTCGGTGCCGGCGAGGGAATCGTTGTTGGCGAAAGTAGCGCGTTTGGTGGCCGGATCGATGATAAGCATCGTGGAATAGCCATAGGTGCCGCCGTTGTGCCAGTACCCAGCACTATTCTCGCTGGGAGGCTGCCAGCCGAAGTCGGTATCGCCGTTGTCCATGAACCACTTGGCGAACTTGGCCATGTCACTTGCGGTGGAGCGGATGGCTCCCGCGGGTGCGGAGCCTTCCATCTCCCAGGGCTCAGCGTGGCGGCCGGTGGGGGTTAGGCCGCGTGGAGCGTCGTCAGGCACAGAGCCCGGAGTCATGAGATAGGTCTCTGTCATGCCAGCTGGCTCGAAGATGCGTTCTTTGAGCATCTGTTCATAAGGTTGCCCGTCAACGGTCTCGAGCATGTGGCCCAGGAGCCCATAGCCAAGGTTCGAATAGGAATCTTCGCCGCGGCCCTTCAACTCAGACTTCGTGGCTGCATCCATGATCTCCTCTACGGTCTCGCCTTCATAGGGGTTCGAACCGGTGACACCCGAGGCGAGATTGCTGAGGAGGCTCGCGCTCGCCAGTCGCGGTAGTCCAGAGGTGTGGTCGAGCAGCTCCCTTACGGTGACGTCAGCGACGGGCGCATCCCCGACATCGAGGACCTCGCCCACAGTGGTGTCAGTTCTCAGCTTTTCCTCTTGGACGAGCTGGTGGGCTAGCTCGCCGGTGAACATCTTGGTTACGGAGCCGATTTCGACCTCCGTGTGCTCGTCGCTGCCCAGTCCCGCAAAGGTGACCTTGCCGTCCTGGAGGGTAAAAGCGGTGAGGTTGTGGAAGCCAGGCTCGGAGTGCTCTTCCAGCTGGGCGGCTAAGGCTTCGTCGCCAGTTTTGTCTTTTGCCAGAGCAATTCTTTGCGGCCCTGCGATGAGCAGGATGGCTGCAACGGCAATCGCAGCAATGACGGCTAGGGAAATTCTACGCATTAGTGGTCCTCGCTTGCGGTGATGATGGTGAGAAGGGGGATTACTCGGGCAGGGCGGATGGAATACTCGCCGCCAGACTTCGTGGTCCAGCCGGCATGTGTCAGTGCGCTTAAGTGGTGGTAGGCGGTGCCCGTAGAGGAGACGATGTCTTCTTCGACAAGCTCGGCGGCTGTCGCGGGTGCGGCGAGTAGGCGGCGCAGGATTTCGCCGCGGACTGGATGGGCGAGCGCAGAGAGGCGCTCGAGGTTTTGTGCCCAATCCTCATCGGTGACGAAGTTCGTGGGGCGCTGCCATTGATAGGCATAAGTGCGCTTGCCGACGTTTATGTTGCCGCCAAAGATGACGGAACCGTCGGGAAGCTGCTCGTTGGGTGCGAGGGCGTCGACCAGCCAGTAGGCCGAGCTTTCTCCAGTGGTGGATGCGGGGCCGGCGTCGGTGGGCGTGGTGCGCCCTTCAAGCGCGGCGACGCGCGCTTCGAGTTCGGCAAGGCGTGCTTCGACTGTTGTTTCCATGATTTCTAGAATTCCAGAAATCTAGAAACCTGGCAAGAGTTAGTTGGGGATTAGGTGCTGGGGTTAAGAAATCATCGGCCAAGCAGTGGAGACATCCGAGGCATCGCGCCCGCGTCCTTCCAGGTACTTCTTGAAGGACTCGCGGTCCTTGTACCACTCGACGGCCTGGTACTCCATGAGCTCGTTGGTATCCATCTGGGCTAGCTCAGGGAAGTGCTGGCGCACCTGTTTCCAGGCCACGCGGGCGGCCGCGAGGGCGTCGGCAGTCGCCTCATGCGCGTTGCTCAATTCCACGCCGTAGTGGGCGGAGACCTCCTCCAAGGTGCGCTTGCCTTTGCGCCACTTGTCCTTAACGCGGTCGATGACGAAAGGATCGAACACCGGACCGTTGACCGTGAAATCCCCGGTCAGCGCGCGCAGTACGGAGAGATCGTAGGCGGCGTTGTAGACAATGAGCGTGAGCCCCTCGTCCCACGCCTTATAGATGGAATCGACCGTCTCCTTGAGTACCTCCTCGTGCGGGCGGCCCTCCGCGCGGGCCTTCTCGGTAGTGATGCCGTGGATCTTGGCGGCTTCCTCGGGGATTTCCACACCAGGGTCAGCGAGCATTTCCCGCTTGTCTACTTCGCGCCCGTCGATACGCACCAGGGCAGAGGTGACGATGCGGGCTTCTTTGGGCTTTACGGAGGTGGTCTCGAGGTCGAAGGAGAGCATGCGGGTGGCGTCGAAGTTCATGGACAACACTCTAGCGCCCGGCTCGGACACGCACTGTGGAAGTGCTGCAGAATGACGGACGAACCCTTGCAGAATGACCATCCGCAGGTCATAGGCATGTCCGGTAGCCCCGCTACACTAGTGACTCGTGAGTGATGCAGTAGATATCCAACGCGAATGGTCCGAGCTTGCCCAGGAAGTGCGCAAGCACCGCGAGCTGTACTACAACGGTGAGCCGTCGATTCCGGATGCGGACTTTGACGCGCTCTTCCAGCGCTTGTTGGCCTTAGAGTCAGAACACCCGGAGCTGCAGACCCCGGATTCGCCTACCCAGCAGGTGGGTGCTGCCCCGGAAGGCGCCGTCGACATCGAGCACCTGGAGCGCCTGTACAGCTTGGACAACGTCTTTAGCGCCGCGGAATTGCAGGATTGGCTGGACCGTACCCCGGCAAAGGCCTACCTCACTGAGCTGAAGATCGACGGTCTGTCCATTGACTTGGTCTACCGCGATGGCAAGCTTGTCACGGCGGCCACGCGCGGTGATGGTCGTGTGGGCGAGGACATCACTGCCAATGCGCGCGTTATCCCCGATATCCCGCACGAGCTCACTGGCACGGATGAGTATCCGGTTCCCTCCCTGGTCGAGGTCCGCGGCGAGGTGTACATGCGCCCGGATGAGTTCGAGGAGATTAACGCTGCGCGCCGCGAAGACGGTAAGCCCACTTTTGCCAACCCCCGCAACGCGGCGGCAGGCGGGCTGCGCATGAAGGATCCGGAGGACGTCAAGAAGCGTCGGCTCCACATGGTGTGCCACGGTATCGGCGCACGCGAGGGGTTTCAGCCCACCTCGCAACACGATGCCTATAAGGCCCTGGAAGCCTGGGGATTTCCGGTCTCTCCCTATACCCAGCGGGTGACCAACGCCAAAGAGGTTCAGGAGCGCGTGACTTACTGGGAGGAGCACCGCCACGACGCCTACTTTGAGATGGACGGGCTTGTCATCAAGGTCGATGATCTGGCCAGCCAGCGCGCCTTGGGTGCGACTTCGCGCGCGCCGCGCTGGGCTATTGCCTATAAATACCCGCCGGAGGAGGTCACCACCAAGCTGCTCAACATCGAGGTAGGTGTGGGACGTACCGGGCGCGTGACGCCTTTCGCCATCATGGAACCAGTCTTTGTCTCCGGCTCGACGGTCTCCATGGCCACCCTGCATAACCAATTCGAGGTCAAGAACAAGAATGTCCTCATTGGGGATACCATCATCATCCGCAAGGCCGGAGAGATCATCCCCGAGGTCCTCGGCCCCGTTCTGGATAAGCGCGATGGCAGCGAGACCGAATGGGTCTTTCCGGAGAACTGCCCTGCTTGCGGCACGAAGCTGGCTCCGCAGAAGGAAGGCGACCAGGACTGGCGCTGCCCCAATACCCGCAGCTGTCCAGCACAGCTCGCCGCACGCCTGGAATACCTGGCCTCCCGCAAGGCGCTTGACATTGGTGAGCTGGGGGAGAAGGCTGCTGCGGATCTGATTTCCTCCGGAGTGCTCAAGGATGAGGCGGACCTCTTTGATCTTGATGAAGAAGCACTCCGCAAATCCTCGGTCTACACCACGCAGAAGGGTGCGCTCAATGCTTCCGGTAAGAAGCTGCTGGAGAACCTGAAGACGGCCCGCCAGGCTGAATTCTGGAGGGTGCTCGTCGCGCTGTCGATCCGCCACGTCGGCCCCATCGCGGCGCGTGCACTAGCCACCCGCTTTGGCTCCATGGAAGTGCTGCGCGCAGCATCGGTGGAGGAGCTGGCGGATACCGACGGCGTGGGCAGCATCATCGCGGAATCCTTCAAGCAGTGGTTCGAGGTGGACTGGCACGACAACATTGTGCAGAAATGGACCGCCGCCGGGGTCACCATGGAGGAGGAGGCCAGCGATAAACCAGCGCAGACGCTGGAAGGCATCACCGTGGTGGTGACCGGCACCTTGGAGAACTTCACTCGTGATTCCGCCAAGGAGGCCATCATCACCCGCGGTGGAAAGGCATCCGGTTCGGTGTCCAAGAAGACGAACTATGTCGTGGTCGGAGAGAATGCCGGATCCAAGGAACAGAAAGCCCGCGATCTGGGGCTGACCATCCTGGATGAGGAGGGCTTCAACCGCCTTCTTGAAACGGGCGAGGCATGAAGCTAGCCGCCTTCGACCTCGACGGCACCATCTACTTCGATGGGCACATGCCCGAGGAAGTACCGAAGGCGATCGCCCGGTGGCGCGCTGCGGGCAACCTCGCCGTCGTGGCCACGGGCAAATCTCCCTATTCGGCCCGCCGAGCCCTCGAGCCTTTTGGCGTCGACTTCGACTACTACCTGCTCTGCAACGGCACGGTCATCACGGATGGTTCCTATGAGCTGCTCTATGAAAACCACGTGCCGCCCGAGGTAGTCCGCGCTGTGTATGAGCGGGTTCGTGATATTCCGAAGCTCGACTTGTATTGCACGCGCCTGGAAGGCCCAGATGGGCACCTCGTCCGCAACGTGGCGGGCGTGCACAATCCCATCATGAGCGAGCCAGTGCCGGTAGCGCCCGAGCGCATCGAGAAGGAGGCCTTTCCCCTCGTTGCCGCCTGGACGCCGGGTAACCCGGAGCTACAGAAAGAGATTGCCCAGTGGGTCACCGACCGTTTTCCCGTCGGGACCGCGATGAACCGCAACTTCTTCGACATTATGCCGCCCGGTCACGACAAGGGCTTTGCCTTGACCTGGCTGCTTCGTCTCCTGGAAGTTGAGCGTTCCGAGATCGAGCTCATCACCTTCGGGGACGGCCACAATGACCTGCCCATGCATGCGCTTGCCGACGTCTCCCTGACCTTCCCGTGGGCGCAACCCGACATCCAGGAGGCGTGCACCGCGGTGGTGGACTCGGCCGTGAAAGGTCTAATACACTACGGTTCATGAAGATTGCGGCTTTGGACATGGATGGCACCGTTTACGTCAACGAAGACATAACTGAGGCCGTAAAGGAAGCCATCGCCGCGTGGCGGGCCGCTGGTAACCTCGCGGTCTCTGCGACGGGTAAGTCTATTGCCAACGCGCGCAACACACTCGAGCCCTTCGGCGTGGAGCTGGACTACCACGTGCTCTACAACGGCACCGTCATCACGGACGGCGATTACTCCATCCTCCACGAGGAGCACTTGCCCAGTGATATCGTCCAAGCCGTCATCGATCGCTTCACTGGGCTGCCGTTGAATATCTACCTCACGGGCTTGTCTGGAGCCGATCAGGTGGCATGGGATGGCTTGGCGGGGCGAGAGTCCTCGATGGTGGCGAATACGGAGGCGGTGGATCCGGGGGACGCCGCCAAGCGCAGCACGGTCCTCATGTCTCTGTGGATTCCGGGCAACGCCGAGTTGCGCCGTGAAGTCGACGAGTGGGTCCGCGAAAACTGTAATGTCGAGTCCTCATTCAACTGCGACTTTTACGACATCATGCCGCCCGGACACAACAAGGGCGAGGGCTTGACACGACTGCTTGGTTACCTCGGCCACGAAGAGGCTGAACTCTACACCTTCGGCGATAGCTTCAACGATCTCTCGATGCATTCCATCGCCACCGAGTCCTTCACGTTCCCGGGAACACACATCACCGACGAGGTAGACCACGTGGTTCCTGACGTCGCCGCGGGCCTCAGCATATTGCTCGACCGCTAGGTCGAACTAGGTGAGGAAGGCGCCCAGGATGGCGCCCAAGTCACCCAGGTGCTCGACCTCGGAAGCGAGATAATCGGGCCCGCCAACGCGGCCCATCACCACGACATAGTTCGTGCCTACGAGGGGAGCGGCCGCCAGTGCGGATTCGATGAGGGTCCACGATTCCGGGATCCACGTGTCCTTTTCCGGATTGAGCACGCGGGCGGAGGTGATGTTGAGGTCGGTGGGGATCGAGCCGTCGTCGGCAGGCGCGGCGTCAGAGGCGGCAATGCGGCTGATCTTCTCATCGTTCGCAATGACGATGGCCCAATTGGAGGTCAGTGCCTTGGGAATTGCCGCGCAGACTTCCTTCATCGCGGCGGTTACGTTGCGCTGCGAGGCAACCTTCGCCAGTACATGGATCTGCCCGCGGCGGTCAACGCGGCCGCTGAACGGACGGATGGAATCAATTTCTACGCCTTCCACGGCCTGGGCTGCCGTGATGATCTCATCTGCCATGGTGGACTGGGGGAGATCGAGCACGATGTCATCCATGACCGTCCCGTCAGGGAAGTTTTCTACGATGTCGACGGAGCGAATATCGGCCTCGATGTTGCCCATCGCGTTGGCGAGGAGGCCAAGGCTGCCGGGAGTGTCAGGGAGGAGGACACGGACGAGGTACGACATATCGTTCTTTCTGGGGAAGATGACTAGGTAGGGAATTCTTGATATGAAAAGTTTATAGAACTTGATCGATGGTACCCAACGTATCGAATACTATTCAATAGCTCGTGTTGCGTTTAGGGGAGGAGCGGTGGTGGCGTGGCATCAGCCGTGCAGTACCATGGGTGCTTAGCTATCAACCGTCTCAATGAATAAAAGGATGGAGTTCGCGTGTCTGATATTTCGCGTGACGAGGTCGCGCACTTGGCAAAGCTGTCGCGATTGGCCCTGAGCGAGGAAGAACTGAAACAGTTCGCCGCGCAGATCGACGAAATCGTGGATTCCGTGTCCGCGGTTGGCAAGGTCGAGGCTGAAGGTGTGGAGCCGATGTCGCACCCGCACTCCGTTAACGCCCCCATGCGTGAGGACGTTGTCGTGCGAACCCTCACTGCCGAGCAGGCCTTGGACCAGGCCCCCGCAGCTGATGAAGATCGCTTCATGGTTCCGCAGATTCTGGGTGGAGGAGACGAATAAGAATGGCACAATTCATTGCGCCCACCGAGGGCATTACCGCGCTGACCGCCGCCGAGCTGGCTGAGAAGATTCACTCTCGCGAGCTCACCTCCCGCGAAGTTACTCAGGCCTTCCTGGACCGCATCGCGGAGACCAACGGCGAACTCAACGCCTTCCTGCATGTTGGTGCTGAGGAAGCACTGGTGGCTGCCGACGCCGTCGATAAGTCCCTCGACGCTGGCGAAGCGCCCGCTTCCGCGTTGGCCGGTGTGCCGCTAGCCCTCAAGGATCTGCTGGTGACTACCGACGCCCCTACGACCGCCGCCTCCAAGATGCTGGAGGGTTGGGTGTCACCTTATGACGCTACGCTGGTGACCAAGCTGCGCGAGGCCGGCATTCCGATCTTGGGTAAGACGAACCTCGATGAGTTTGCGATGGGCTCCTCTAACGAGAATTCTGCCTACGGTCCGGCTCACAATCCGTATGACACCGAGCGCACCCCGGGTGGTTCCGGTGGTGGTACCGCTGCGGCTCTTGCCTCCGGTCAAGCCCCGCTGGGTATCGGTACTGACACCGGCGGCTCCATTCGCCAGCCTGCCGCTTTGACCAACACCGTGGGCGTGAAGCCGACGTACGGCACCGTTTCTCGCTATGGCCTCATCGCTGCTGCAAGCTCCTTGGACCAGGCAGGCCCGACCGCGCGCACAGTCCTAGATACCGCGTTGCTGCACGAAATCATTGCCGGCCACGACTCCTTCGACGCCACCTCAGTGGATAAGCCGGTCGCGCCGGTAGTCGCGGCCGCCAAGGAAGGCGCCAATGGAGATCTTTCCGGCGTCAAGGTCGGCCTGATCAAGCAATTCGAGCGCGACGGCTGGCAGCCGGGCGTGATGGAGGCCTACCACGCCGCGGTTGAGCAGCTGAAGTCTCAGGGCGCAGAGATCGTCGAGGTTGACTGCCCGCACTTCGACGATGCTCTCGCGGCGTACTACCTCATCATGCCGTGTGAGGTCTCCTCCAACCTGGCCCGCTTCGACGGCATGCGCTACGGTCTGCGTGTCGGCGATGATGGAACCCACTCTGCGGAAGAGGTTATGTCCCTGTCCCGCGCGGCTGGTTTCGGCCCCGAGGTTAAACGCCGCATCATGCTGGGTACCTACGCGCTGTCCGTCGGCTACTACGACGCCTACTATTTGCAGGCACAGCGCGTGCGTACCCTCATCGCCCAGGACTTTGAGCGTGCTTTCGAGCAGGTCGATGTCCTCGTATCCCCGACCACCCCGACCACGGCCTTCAAGCTGGGGGAGAAGGTTGAGGATCCGATGGAGATGTACAACTTTGACCTGTGCACCCTGCCGCTGAACCTCGCTGGCGTGTGTGGCATGTCTGTCCCTTCCGGCATGGCATCCGACACCAACCTGCCGACCGGCCTGCAGATCATGGCCCCCGCATTCCAGGACGACCGCCTGTACAAGGTCGGCGCCGCCTACGAGGCAGGACGCAAGTAGCCCGCAGAATCGTATTCGCTGGCACACCTGAACCGGTGACTTTTCACGGAGACGTGGGAGGCCGCCGGCCCTCGTCGTTTTATTCGACGGTGGTTGTGTTCCTGGTTTCTTGGGTTCTTTCCTTTCTGCTGGATTGGTGTCGTCGTTTTATTCGACGGTGAGGTTTAGAAGGGGATGTCGTCGGTGCTGGCATCTGTGTCGGTGTTGTTCTCGGCTTCGGCTTGGGCCTTGGCTTGTTGTTGTGCGTAGTCGTCGAGTTCTTGTTTGAGGTATTGGGCTTCCTCGCGGATGCGTTTTCTGGTGGCGGTGATGTGTTGGGCGACTGTTTGTGCCCAGCGTTTTTGTTTTGGTGCTAGTGGCCCGTCGGCTTCGGTAATAGTCCAGGTGCCGTCTTCATATAGCCAGATGACATCCCCGCTGTAGGGGTCGAGCAGGTATTTGAGGGTGCCATCGGTTTTCATGTTGTGATGGCCTTGGCATAAACACGCCAGGTTCTTCGGGTGGGTTGGCCCGCCTTCAGCCCAGTTGTGTCGGTGATCCAACTGGCTGAGAAAAGCAGGCTCGCCGCATCCGCCGACCCGGCAGGTACCGTCGCGTCCTTCGACAAGTTTGCGCATAATCAGGCCGGGTTGGTAGCCGTCGGCTTCGGCGACCTCACCGGTTAAATCCCGAGTCTTATCATGCGGCATGGGCTCAGCCCGCCAGCCGAAGCCTTCAATAAAGGTCGGTGCATCCTCAATATCGCAGGCCTGGTAGGTGTGGAGCACCACCGTAGCTGGTGGCTTAATCTCCCCGGAAAGCAGTTTGATGACTGCCTCAGCGACAGTGATGTCTTCCTTGGCGGCGGTCTGGTGGATGAAGGCATCAAGTTTCATGCCGGTGCCTTCTTCAACCTGCAGTTCCAACCAGGCAGAAGTACCGTTAGAGGAAAACCGGTAGGTATCTTTAGGGCGGGTATCCCGATAGGCAATGGAATCATCCAGTGTTTTACATATATCGCGGACTTTGCGCCTGATTTGACTACGTGTAGGAAAGGCTTGGTTCGGCTTAGAAGGGGTAAAGAAGTCAGCCAGGAGGGTGTCGATAAAATCCAGGGTTTCTTTTGTTAGGGC
>NZ_JASOLS010000250.1:0-245 GCF_030215295.1 Corynebacterium sp. UMB6689
TTCCAGCTGTGGGAACTCTCCAAGCCCACGCGCTAGAATTACGCGCGCCCTTGCTTCGAGGTGATCCGCTTGAATAAGGCCCCGCGCGGCCTGGCAAAGAACAAGTTCTTCCTTAGCCTGCGCAATAACCGGATTAGCAATAGGAGACAGGGCCGGAAGCTGGTAGGAGCCCTGGTTGAACAGGGTGGGTAGGACCTCATCGAATACCCATGCCTCAAATTTTTGGGCCGTGGGTAGCTTCGACG
>NZ_JASOLS010000251.1:0-245 GCF_030215295.1 Corynebacterium sp. UMB6689
TGGAACAATCCGAGCTTCCGGATAATTGCCTCCTGGTTTTCGGGCAGGAATCCGCCGGAATTTCCCCCGATTTACTCGAGCGTTGCGACGGCGCGGTGGAAATCACCCAGGATGGCTCCACCCGTTCCCTCAACGTCGCCGCGGCCGCGGCCATCGCTATGCACTGGTGGGTAGCCCAGCACTCCCGGCATGCCTAACTTCGGGCCACCCCGCGTTCGCACTAGTTTTACTTCCCAGGAGGATCA
>NZ_JASOLS010000252.1:0-245 GCF_030215295.1 Corynebacterium sp. UMB6689
CCCTGCAGAAGACCAAGAAATCGCATGTCATTGTTCATCAGTAATCATCACAATAGTATTGTTGAATGTTGAGTGAATATGTGCGACGCCTGACTCAACATGTTTCTTGACACGACGTTTACGTGATCCTTGACGTTTTGCTTTTGACATCTGTATGCTAACCTCCTTTATTTTAAATTAATTATTTCTTCTTAGCGATTGCTAAGCCACGTTTACCTTTACGGGTACGTGCATTGTTTTTAGTG
>NZ_JASOLS010000253.1:0-244 GCF_030215295.1 Corynebacterium sp. UMB6689
ATGATCCGCCGTGCAGACGGTAACAAAAGATTTTCGTTCTCCGGTTCCATAATCTATATTATAGAAATTAACCGAATACAGAGAATTATCATGATAACTATCATCGTAAACAACAAAGGTTTGCTCCGTATTCAATTTAATCAGATTGATTCTTAACGATTGACCATCATCCTGTTCCACTGTTAGAAGCTCATAAGATCGTCCATAAATCGACAGATCCGTTTTCATTTGGACGTTATGATGT
>NZ_JASOLS010000254.1:0-244 GCF_030215295.1 Corynebacterium sp. UMB6689
TTTCAATTCGGCAATTAATTTTTCTGGATCGTCAGGGCAGAAGATTGGAATTGTTTGATTGACTTGGTAGTTGGCATCTTTGTCAATATTTTCTTGTTTGGTACTATCAGCCGGATTTTCCAGATTGTGCTGACTAGCTTCTTTATCGGCATCTTCTTTAATCGTATGGGCTTGAGACTGACTTTCGTTTTGAGCTTGAGCACTGGCTGCCTCGTTGGCTTGATTTTGACAAGAGCTGAGGAGG
>NZ_JASOLS010000255.1:0-244 GCF_030215295.1 Corynebacterium sp. UMB6689
TGCTTTGTGTCGGGGTCTACTGTATGTTCTCGTATATCTGCTATCGACCAATGATTGTCTTTAAACAATTTCAATAGTCGTAGTTCAAATTGTTCAATGTCAAAGTCTATATCCAGCTTGTAAAAAATCTGGATTTCAACTTGTCGATTTGTTGCATAAAAGCTGTTATTACCTGTCAAATCAAGCGACGTATTGACATCTGTTATCAAAATAAGCGTATCGCCTACATTGTCAACGACTTCTT
>NZ_JASOLS010000256.1:0-244 GCF_030215295.1 Corynebacterium sp. UMB6689
ACCCCGTGATTGCTTTTATTGCCCATGTGGATACGGCTGATTTCAATGCGGAAAATATCCAACCCCAGGTCCATGAAAATTATGACGGCGAGGATATTGTCTTAAATGAAGCTAAGGGGATTGTCATGGAAGTGGCCGAATTTCCCTTTCTCAAGGACTATGTGGGCCAGACCCTAATTACCAGTGACGGGACCACCCTGCTTGGTGCTGATGACAAGGCTGGTATGGTGGGGATCATTGGGGC
>NZ_JASOLS010000257.1:0-243 GCF_030215295.1 Corynebacterium sp. UMB6689
GCTTGGTTAAAGGCAGGGAGGTCATCTGGTGTCCGGCTAGAGATTAAGCCAGAGGAGTCGATAACGACTTCTTCATCGAAGTAATTAGCACCAGCATTCTTCACGTCAACGGCCACTTGGGCAACAGCGGTAATGTCTTTACCGTGTAAGACGTCAGCGTTAACTAAAAGTTGTGGGCCATGGCAGATAGAGAAGATGGGTTTATGCTTGTAAGCAAAGTGACGCACAAAGTTCAAGACATCT
>NZ_JASOLS010000258.1:0-243 GCF_030215295.1 Corynebacterium sp. UMB6689
TGTTAAATTCCGTTGCACCAAAGATCTTAGGGTCGGGGTGAAAGTGAATACTTGTTCCAGTCTGCTTACTTTTATGGCTGGTTAACTTAGGCTTATGGGGCTTACCGCCCTGACTAAAGCTTTGATAATACTTTTTATTATCCCGGTAAACGGTGACCTCTAAGAAATCAGATAAGGCATTAACCACACTAGATCCAACTCCGTGGAGCCCCCCAGAGGTCTTATAAGCACTATCGCTAAATT
>NZ_JASOLS010000259.1:0-242 GCF_030215295.1 Corynebacterium sp. UMB6689
TCCCAGAGCTTCTCACTGGTAAATTGCGTTCCGCGGTCAGCGTGAAACACCAGCCCATCAGGAACATCACCGCGCAGCGTATGCGCCATCCGCAGGGCCCGTTCGACCAGGTATGTATCTTGAACGCTATCCATAGCCCAGCCCAGTACCCTGCGGGAATGGCCATCGCGGACTGCACACAGATACAACCAGCCTTCAGCAGTGCGCAGGTAGGTAATATCCGACATCCACACTCGGTTGAG
>NZ_JASOLS010000025.1:0-31460 GCF_030215295.1 Corynebacterium sp. UMB6689
ACACATACGGCACAACACGGCCAGAACAAATAAAATCAACCAACAAAAAAGTACATTGGCACACTATTGAGTTCTCAAACATCATCCGCACACCACAACAAAAATTAACCAACCGTTAACCCTCTTGCAGCGGCCCGAACAACCTTACCCAACAAGCTCAACCAAAGTCAAACCCGCCGAACAACCATTGCCCGAACATCTACCACCAGTTAACCTCCCGGCTACCTCGCGGCGACCTCGATAAATATACGCACACCCCCAACAAACAACAAATCCCCAGGAAGGAGCACTTTTTGTGCTCGTCCTAGGGCGGTTTTCTTCGCTATCGGGAAGTCCACCTGAATGTTAATAGCTAGTGGTAACAGGCCAACAGCCCATCCGGGCTATCAATAACGGTGATTGGGGTTTCGAAGATGGGCGTGAGAATCTCATCGCGCATGATTTCCTCCGGACTACCGAAGGAAACGATGCTCCCATCCTTGGCCGCACAAATATAGTCGGCATAGCGAGCAGCGAAGTTGATGTCATGGAGAACGATGATGATCGTTCTGCCAAATTCCTTGGCGGCCTTCCGCAAATGCTTCATCATCTCGACGGAGTGTGAGATGTCTAGGTTGTTGAGGGGCTCGTCGAGAAGCACGTAGTCCGTCTCTTGGCAGAGCACCATCGCCACATATGCGCGCTGGCGCTGCCCACCGGATAGCTCGTCGAGGTAACGGCTCTCCAATTCACGCAAGTGGAAGAAGTCGATGTAGCGCGAGACTATCTCTTCATCTTCCGCAGTCAGACGCCCCTTCGAGTAAGGGAAACGGCCGAAGCTCACCAGCTGGCGCACGGTCAGCTTGGTAATGAAGTGGTTCTCCTGACGCAGGATGGAAAGGATCTTCGCCAAGTCCTGCGATTTCGTGGAGGACACGTCGTAACCGGCGACCTCGATGGTGCCCTCGTCGACGTCGAGAAGCCGGCCGATCATCGTCAGCATCGTGGACTTGCCCGCACCATTCGGCCCAATCAGCGCAGTGATACCGCCGGAGGGGATCTCCAGATCAATGGGGCCGATGTTGGTTTCACCGGAGTAGGACTTGGACACTTTGGAAAGCTTGATCACAGCTTGCCCTTTCGCAGAATGACCAGAAGGAAGACGCTGCCGCCCACTAGCTCAATAATGATGGAGACCACGCCCTGCGCGTAGAAGACGTGCTGCATGAGGAAGTAGGCGCCGGTGAGAACGGCAAAGGCCGTGGCAATTGCCATTGGGAACAAAAAACGGTGGTCATACGTCTCCGCTGCCTGGTAGGCCAAGGTTGCCACGAGGAAGCCAAGGAAGGTCATGGGCCCTACAAGCGCGGTACTTGTTGCCATAAGAATGGAGACCAAAATCAGCGTGTAGATTGCATTGACCTTGTGGTTAACACCAAGGTTCGTCGCGGCATCGCGTCCCAGCGCTAGCACGTTAAGCTGCCGGGAGTTCAGGAACACCAGCATCGTCACCGCGAGAACCAACGGTATGGCGATGGGATAGTACTCGCTCTCCGCGTTATTCACGGAACCGAAAAGGCGTGCAGTCAGCACATCGAATTCACTGGGCGTGAGCATGCGCTGCATAAACGTCGACAACGAACCAAGACCACCACCGATAATGATGCCCACGAGCAGCATCGCATGCATATTGTTGCGGCGGCTGGTCAGCAGCCAGGAGTACAGCACGAGGGATAGGCCCACCATGAGCACAAGCTGCACAAGGAAGGTTCCCATGTTGCGGGCCTGAGTTAGGCCGGAGGCGCCAAGGAAAAAGATCGTGGCTGTATTAATCGCGACGTACAGGGATTCAAACCCCATGATGGAGGGAGTAAGGATCCGGTTGTTCGTCACCGTATGGAAAGCCACCGTAGCCACGGCCTGGCATACGGCGACGATCGCCATAGCGGTCACCGCATCAGCGCGGCGACGTGCAATCAGCCACCACTTGCGGGTACCAAAATCCATGGGGTTGTCATAGGCCAAGAGCCCGAAGGCGAAAACCAGCCCGGCAACGATCAAGGCTGCAAGGATGATCCAGTACTTTCGCGCCGCAGCAGCAGACTGGAAGCTACCCACGTTTCGCTGGGCACGTGACGTTTGCACAGGTTCCTTCGTCGCTGGGATAGAGATACGTACGCTCACTTGGTCGACCTCACGATCAAGACGACGAACACGATAGCACCCACAATGCCCAGGATGACTGATACGGGCATTTCAAACGGGGAAATAATGGTGCGGCCGATGAGGTCGCATAAGGTCACCGTGGCGATACCGAGCAGGCAGACCCACGGGAGGTTAGAGCGCAGGTCATCGCCGCGAATCATGCTCACTACGTTAGGCACGATAAGGCCAAGAAACGGCAATGCGCCGACAACGACGGTGACAACGCCCGTCGCCACCGCGATGAGCCCAGTGCCCAGCAGAATCATCCGCTGGTAGTTCAACCCAATATTGGTGGCGATATCCTCACCCAGCCCAGCGACGGTGAGCTTGTCAGCGTAGAAATACACCGCCATCAGAACCAGCAGGACGATCCACAGGACCTCGTATTGCCCCTCATAGACAGAGGTAAAGGATCCCATGAACCAGATTCCGAGCTGCTGCAAGGTATCCGTGGCGAGCGCCACATAGGAGGATACGGCACTAACGACAGCGCCCAGCATGATGCCGATGATCGGCACGATGAGTGAGGAGCGCAGCGCCACGCGGCGAAGGAAAGCGAAGAAGACCATGGTTCCCACAAACGCGAAGGAAACCGAAATGACCATTTTCACCAGCACGGATGAGTGCGGGAAAAGGATAAGCGAAAAGAGCAGGCCCAATCCGGCCCACTCGGTGGTTCCCGTCGTCGTGGGTTCCACGAAACGGTTTTGGGTCAGCAGCTGCATGACCAAACCGCTCATCGCCATCGCAGCGCCCGCCAAGACGAGCGCCACGGTTCGCGGTATGCGGGTGGTGAAGAACATGGACCAGCCGTCCTCATTATCGAGGATGCTGTACTCCCCCACCATGAGGGAAAGGAGGAGCAGCGCGATGACGCCGAGCACGCCGAGGCCTAGCTTCCAGGTCAGCACAGGTCCGCGGGAGTTACGCGGGCTGACAGCTGAGTGCTCTGCCGCAGCGCTGCTCTTCACCGTCACGGTTTAGTCTCCTCCTTGGCTGCCGAGAGAGTTGTTTAGGCGTTGGCCTTCTCGAAGGCGTCGGCAAGCGCGTTCAAGATCTCGGTGTAGGTAATGATGGACTCATCAATGTAGGTGTCATTCGGCGCCACGTAAACGTTGCCTTCCTTCACAGCGGTAACGTTCTTGAGCGCCGCGTTGTCCTTGACCAGCTTCTCGCCCGGCGTGACATCCTGGCCTTCCTTGGAGATAGCGGAATCACGGTCCATGACGAGGATCCAATCCGGGTTGGATTCGGCAATGGCCTCAACGGAGATATCGTCACCCTCGTGGTCATCGGAGGCGTTGGAGACCTCCAGGGCCGGGGTCAGGCCAAGCAGCTCAAAGACCGGGCCATACACGCGCCCGATACCGGGAGCGATGTAGCCGATTTCACCGCCGGAGGTGTTCACAGCCATGACCTTCTGCTCTGGGTTGTAGGCCTTCTTAGCGCGCTCAGCAGCGGCGTCGAAATCCTCGATGAGCTTCGCAGCATCCTCTTCGTGGCCGAAAACCTGGCCCAGGGCCTCAGTGTGGCGCTTGAGTTCGTCGAAAAAGTCTTCGTCATCGCGCGGCTCGAAGTCAAGCACCGGGACATCCTCGAGCAGCTTCTCAATGTCCTCTTGGTGCTGTTCGAAGCGCTGGCCGTTCCACACGACGTCCGGCTCTGCAGCTACCAGACCTTCAAGGTCCGGCTCCTTGTGGGAGCCCAGATCAACCTCGACCGTGTCCTTGTTGTAGGTGTCTCGCAGCGACTTCGGTACCAGCCTCAGCGGTGCAGCAGCAAGGTCAATATCCCACTGCGCCAGGATAGAGAAGGCGCGGTTATCCGTCACCGCGGGGTTCTCCACCGGGAGGGTGACTTCCTTCGAGCCGAAGTTATCCTCCAGGGTGATGGTGGAGGCGCCTGCCGCCGCGGATTCGGTCGGCTCAGCGGTCTCCTCAGACTGGCTGGAAGAGCAGCCGGTGAGAGCAAGCGCTGCGACCGAGAGAGTTGCGGCAACTTTGGCGGCGGTCGTGCGCGAGGCACGGCGAGAAAGGTTAAACATAGCTTCCTTGCATATTAGGTGTGGCTAACCACAGTTGGCAAATAAGGACAGCGCCTAACCTAACTCAAGTAAGGCTTACCCTTCAAGAACACTCATGTTTCCTAATTCATGACGGGGGTAGCAGACCTCCGCACGATAGCCCGTGACATGCCTTTTAGAAAAAAATGTTTACGCTTAGCCTTCCCCCTTCTTCGCGATGAGATCACTCACCGACACTGGCCCTTCCCTATCAAAATCCTCCCGCGCCGCGTGGCGGAAATTCGGATCCGCCAAGAAATCGAGGGCAACCTGTGCCAAACCCGCCGCCGAATCAACGGCCGCATCTACCGCCTGCGGCGTGGCAGCCCAGCGCGCAAAGTCCTCCGTGTGCAGGGCCACGTCAGTTGGCGATACCTTCACCATTGGATGCAGGCCGGGCACGAGATGAGAGACATTGCCAAAGTCAGTCGAGGCGGCCACTGTATCCGGCACCGTCCCAGCGGGCAGCGCGGTGCGTCCGCGGCGCGCCTGCGTGGCCGACCACCGATCCACCAGCGCCGCATTATTGCGCACGGGCAGGGTCATCGGGTGCTCATCCCAGTCGACTTCCACCTCGATACCTGCCATGAGTGCCGCGCCCCGGACGATGTCTTCCACCCTGGCGGACAGATCCATGAGTGTGCGCGTTCCTAACGAGCGCACGTAAATGGTCATTTCCGCCTCGCTCGGAATGATCGAAGGGCGATCGCCACCACTCATGATGGCGTGCACGCGATCCGATGGCGGCATTTGCTGGCGCATAAGCCCAATCCCCTGGTAGGCCAGGCTCGCAGCGTCAAGGGCGTTGCGCCCCATGAAAGGCTGGGAGCTGGCATGAGCGGCTACGCCGCGAAAACGAACGCGCAGAATGCGGCGGCCCACCCAGGCATGCGCACCGATGTCATAGCCAAAGCCATGGATCATCACCGCGGCATCGACCCCTTCGAGGCTGCCGCCGCGGATCATGTATTCCTTGCCGGAATGCCCCTCCTCCGCTGGGGTCCCCTGGAGGAGGATGCGACCGGACATAGGAGGGGCGGCGTCCAGCACGGCAGTAGCCGCCAAGAATCCAGTAACGCCCGCTGCGGCGATGACGTTATGCCCGCACGCGTGCCCAATCTGAGGCAGGGCATCGTATTCCGCCAGGATGGCCACAGTGGGATGCCGTTCAGGGTCGAAATCTGCACTCTGCCAGGAAGCTTCGAACGTGGTCTCCACGCCGTAGACCCCGCGGCACGTGGAGAAGCCATGCTCTTCAACGATGTCCGCGAGCACCGCCATGGAACGATGTTCTTCGAAGGCCGTTTCAGGGTGAGCGTGCAGGTCCGCGACGATGTGCGCGGCCTTCTCCCGCAAGGCCTCAGCCCGCGCGGCCGCCGCTTCCCAGAGCTTCGCCTGGCCCGGGTAGTCCTCACCCTGTTTTTCCGGTGGTGCTGCAGACGCCACGCGCTTGGCGACCCCCTCCTCCATCGCTTCCAAATACGCTGTCGATGGATTGTTGCGTTGATTCATGCGCTTAACCAATCATGACGTTGTTGCCCGGTCCCAACGGAAGATCTACGTAGAACCAGATGGCCAGCAGGATTGCCCAGGCGGTGAAGAACGGAATAACGAAGGGAACGAGGCGCGACATCAGCGTTCCTAGGCCTGCCTCGCGTTCATAGCGCTGGAGGAAACCCAGCATGACAATCATGTACGGGTTCAGCGGGGTGATGATCTGGGTTGCGGAATCACCAACGCGGAATGCGCCCTGAATAAACGCCGGCTCATAGCCCAGCAGGGCAAACATGGGCACGAAGACCGCGGCCATGAGCGTCCACATCGAGGATCCGGAAATAATCAGCAGGTTCAGGCAGGACGCCAGCGCGATGAAGGCGAAAATAGCTGGGAAGCCGGTAAGCCCGATGGATTCAAGGAAGGCCGCGCCCTTCACCGCGGTGAAGGTGCCGATACCGGTCCAGGCGAAGAGCGCCACGAACTGGCCCAGGATGAAGGCCAAGATGAGGAAACTCATCATGTCCTTGAGCGCGCCGATCATCATGTTCACAACATCGGTGATTCCCTTGACCGTGCCGACAACCTTGCCGTAGACCACGCCGAGGACCAAGAAGTAGGCGAAGACGATGAAGACGATGGAATTCAGCAGCGGGGACTTGGGCAAGAAGCCGCCCTCTTCATTGCGCCACGGCGATTCCGGCAGAAGAACTGCGAAGAGAATGATGGCGGTGAGGATGACCGTGGCCACACCGGACCAGATGAGGCCCTTGGATTCGGCCGGGCGCAGCTCAGCGGTGAGCTCTTCGCCATTCTCGTCGCGGTCACCGCGCTCGGCGGCATCCTCAGGATCGATATCTTCCTCGGTGGGAACTTCCTGCTGCCACATGCGCGGCTCGATCACCTTGTCGATGATGAAGCCGGCCAGCACACCGAGCACGATGGAAGAAGCCACGTTAAAGTAGTAATTCGACATGGCGTTAACCGGAGCGAACTCAGTATTCGGCAGGGTCTCCATGACCGCGGTCGTAATACCGGCAAAGAGCGCGTCCAGGGAAGTTGGCACCAAGGCGGTGGAATAGCCCGCACCCACGGCGGCGAAGCCGCCGATCAGACCCGCCACCGGATGACGGCCCGCAGCCTTGAAGACCATGGCGGCCAGCGGCGGGACGATGACGAAGGCGGCATCCGCCATGACGGAGGCGGTCACGCCGATAACGCCGACGGCGTACGGAAGCAGCCACGGTTTCGCGGAACCGAAGAGCTTGCGAATCAACGCCGAGAGCATTCCGGAGCGCTCCGCCACGCCAACTGCCAGCATGATGGGCAGCACTGTCACCAGCGGCGGGAAGTTGATGTAGTTCTCACCCATTGTGGTGGTGAACCACGTGAGCCCCTCACCGGTGAACAGGCCTTTGACCGGCTGGATCTCATCCGATCCGGGAATCTTAATCTCGACGCCCATTTTCGCCATAATGGTGGAGAGAACGCCTGTAATGAGGAAAAGAATCAGGAAGATAGTGAAGGGCTCCGGCAGCTTGTTGCCGATGTATTCGACACCATTGAGGAACTTATCCAGCATTCCCCCACTGGACTGTTGACTCGATTTTTGCTCAGCCTTGGCGGGATTTGCTTTCGACTTCTCCGTGGTACCAGCGCCGCCTTGTGGCGCTGCATTGGATGGGCTGTTCATGGGTACTCCTGTCGTAGGGGTCAGTCCCAGTGTTCCACGTCACACTGTTGGGGAAAGGCTACCACGGGAATGTAACCTGGGTAACAAATATTTTTGCCCTGTATCACATTTTGTTCGGCCAGACCTACTCCGACTCCGCTTTCTCGCCGCCCGCTCACCTCCGCATACCTACAGGCTCTCCCCAACTACGCCCACGGTAAATAGTGGCCAAAAATCGCCAGTTTTTAGCCTCTTATCTACCGTGAGCGTCACCAGATTGCCCGAACGTTACGTCCCCACGCTCAGCTTCGTCACCGCTCGCCGGCGCCAGCCCATAAAGCCGCGCGAAAGGATCCCACTCACTGTCGCGGTGCGCATCATATTCCGCAAAGTTGGCAGCATTGATGGCAGCACTGTCTGATACGAGGTGCGCAATGAGCGCGACCGTCATATCCATGCCCGCCGCAACACCTGAGGAGGTCCATCGATTGCGGTCGTGCACCCACCGCGCCTCCGGCTGCCAGGACACATCGCCCCCGAAGGACGTGGCCCAGCTATAGGCACGCTTATTGCTCGTCGCGGTGTAGCCCTCCAAGAGCCCAGCCGCCGCCAGGACCGCAGAACCCGTGCACACGGAGGCGACCCAAGGCACTTGTGCACCCACCTCACGAAGCCACGACAGAAAAGATTCGTCCCCCACGAGCTGCCGGGTTCCTTTGCCGCCGGGAATGAGAAGGGCGTCGGCCGGCTCAATCTGCCCATAAGACATTGTCGGCACCACTTCCACGCCCTGCGAGCTAGCAACTGGCCCACCATCCGGTCCTGCGAAAACAACGGCGACATCAGGCACCGCTTGAAGCAGCTGGACGGGCCCGAAGACGTCGAGAAGCTCAAAGCCCTCAAACAAGACGACCGCAATGCGGAGAGATTCGGTATCCATGCGGCCATCCTAAAGCAGGCTGCAACGACACCGATATTGAACTACCTCCCCCGAGCATCCGTGAGCACACGTAATTGAAGCAAAACCGGATACAAATGGCCCACAACCCCGACAACAAGAAGAACTGTAGCCGCTAACAATCCGTCTGCCGCAGCGCACCATCCAGCGCTACATATATGGAGCAACAATCCCCACGCATGACCGGCTGCCGACGCTCGCATGGGACGAAGAGGGGTCGCCCCTTCACACTTGGCAGACTCTTCTCTGCGCATCGCTAAAATCATGCCGTTCCATCCGATTCGCGTGAGCACAGCATTGAATCGCTCGACACCCCACCGACGGCTAGCAACGCGAGAAAATGACATCCGCCGCCACAGCGAAACCGGAATATGGCGCTCCAGAGAATCCCCAACAAAGGGAGCGAGCCCGAACCCCAAGAGAATAGCTGCAACTACGAACCCCACGGCATTCGCACCAGTTTCATTCGCCACAACATTCAGCCCTAGCACGGCTGTGATAGTCCCAGCGAAAGCGATCACTTCTACCCCCTTTAAAGGAACTCAAGAAAGCCTGCTAGCGGTTTCACGCTTCTTTCTCTATTCAGAACCCCCTGGCGCTTCCCGTCAGACAGCTGTTACCCAAGCTTAGCCGCCAAAACGGTCTCGATGCAGCATTCCCCTCGGTGAACACTCATGCTATTTGTGGAGCCGTCGGGGCTTGATTGGGCTTTTGTGGGACTGGTGTGGGACACGGGTGGCCCTACCTGCACGCACCGGACATGCGCCATTACTGCAGGCCAGGGATACAAAACGAGAAGAAGCCCCAGCTAGAACGTTATCTAGCTGGGGCTTTCCGGTGGAGCCGCCGGGGACTGAACCCCCACACCACAACACAGCAGGTCACAGGCGCAATTCAAGAAATAAGGACGGGAAAATTCCCTAATCCTTCCCTAATAGCACCAGGAAAGGCAACCATGACCACCCCACAAACCACCACCAACCCGGCACGCCGGAGTACCGGCACGCCACGCTTGCGGCACCTCATTCACCACATCGAACCACACGGAGTAATCCACACTCTATGCGGCCAACGCCTCTACAAGAATAAGGGTGCCACCACCGGGGCGTCGTAGGCTTCATCATCCACATCGGCCACGCCAAGCACCCCGTGGTCACCCCGGAGTTCTTTACTAACGGCCGCTATGTGTGGACCATCCTCATGGTCTTCTTCGTCTACTCCACCCAGATGGGCTTCATTTTCCTGCTGCCATTTGCCGCACATGACCTGCACGGCATGAACATCGATAAGGCCTCCCTGCTGATGATCCCGGGCTATATTTGCGCCATCCTCATTGGTATTTTCTCCGGCAAGATCGGTGGCGTTTTGTCCTCTCGCGCCACCATCTACACCGCTTTCGCCCTTGTCGCCGGCGCGCTGGTGGCGGCCGCGCTCTTCGTGCAGCTTCACGTCGCCGTACTCATCCTGGCCATCGTGGCCTTTGCCTCCGGCTTTGCGCTGATGTACGCCCCGCTGGTCAATACCGCACTGCGCAATATCACCGCCACCAAGTCCGGCATCGCGATTGGCTTTTATAACCTGACCATCAATATCGCCATCCCACTGGGCATTGCCTATACGGCAAAGCTGCAGGACCTCACCAGCTATAACACCGTGCTGTGGATCCTCGCGGCAGTCGCCGCCATCGGTATTGCCCTGTACGTCGTCTCTGACCTCAAGATGGCCCGTTCCGAATCCCGCCTAACCCGCTCAGGAGAACAATTATGACTTCCCGCACCGACGTTGCTTCCATCATCGACCACACCCTGCTCAAGCCGGAGGCCACCCCGGAGCAGTTCCGCGCCTTGGTCAATGAGGCGGCCGAGCTGGGCACCTACTCCGTCTGCGTTTCCCCGTCCGCCCTGCCCATCGAGGTTCCAGAATCCATGCACATCGCCACCGTCGTGGGCTTTCCCTCCGGTGCCGTAAAGCCGGAGATTAAGGCCGCTGAGGCAGCCCGCGCGGTTGCTGATGGCGCCGAAGAGGTGGACATGGTCATCAATATCCCCCTGGCCATCGAGGGCCGCGCCGAGGATCTGCAGGCCGAAATCCAGGCCGTGCGCGATGCCATCCCTGGCAAGGTGCTCAAGGTCATCATCGAGTCTGCCGCGCTTTCCGACGACGCCATTGTCCTCGCCTGCAAGGCCGCCGCAGCCGCCCAGGCGGACTTTGTCAAGACTTCCACCGGTTTCCACCCCGCCGGCGGTGCGTCCACCCACGCGGTCACGCTCATGCGCGAGACCGTAGGCGACGCTCTCGGCGTTAAGGCATCCGGCGGCATCCGCAGCGGCAAGGATGCACTGGCAATGATCGAAGCCGGCGCTACCCGCCTGGGGCTGTCTTCCTCCGCCAAGATCCTCGAGGAGCTTTAAGCCATGCCCGCACACACGAACTTCGATGTCGACTACGCCCGCACCTGGGCCGAACACGATCCGGATGCGGACACCGCCCGCCAGGTACTGACGTGGATCGAGGAAGGCAATTCCGAAGAACTCGCCGCGACCTTCGCTGGCCCCTTGAACTTCGGTACCGCGGGCCTGCGCGCCGCCGTGGGGGCGGGCGAATCCCGTATGAACCGCGCCGTGGTCATCCGCACCACCTACGGGCTTATCACCTGGCTCAACCAGCAGGTCGATGCCCCGGTCGTCGTCATTGGCTGCGATGCCCGCCACGGTTCCGCGCAGTTCCAGCGCGATGCCGCCCAGGTCATCTCCGCCGCCGGCGGTAAGGCCCTGGTTCTGCCTGCACAGAACCCGACCCCACTGACGGCTTTTACGGTTCGCTCCTTGGGCGCAGATGCCGGCATTATGGTCACCGCCTCCCACAACCCTCCAGCCGATAACGGCTACAAGGTGTACTTGGGCGGCCGCATCGCCACCGGCCCAGGCGAGGGCGTGCAGCTTATTTCTCCGGCAGACTCCGAAATTGCCGCCGCTATCGCTGCGGCTCCCTATGCCGACGAGGTTGCGCTTTCTTCTGAGCGCATCGAGGACGTCGATACCCGCGAGGACTATCTCGACCGCGCCGCCCAGCTAGTCGGTGACAATACCGATATCACCATCGCGCTGACCGCCATGCACGGCGTGGGGGGCCGAGCTCGGCAAGGAACTGCTTTCCCGCTGTGGCTTCCGCGTCTCGCTGGTGCCCGAGCAGGCCGAACCCGACCCTGACCTCCCTACGGTGTCCTTCCCCAACCCGGAAGAACCCGGCGCCTTAGACCTTGGAATCAAGCACGCTGAGGAGATCGATGCCGATATCCTTATCGCTTATGACCCAGATGCTGATCGCTGCGCCGCCGCCGTCCCCACGGCGGAAAACTCTTGGCGCCAACTAAGCGGCGACGAAACCGGTGCCCTCCTGGGCGATTACCTTGCTCGCCGCGGCGCTACCGGTAACTTCGCCAATTCCCTGGTCTCCTCCCGCCTGCTCGGGCGCATCGCCGCGCACTACGGTCTCGGCCATAAGGAAACGCTTACCGGTTTCAAATGGATCGCCCGCACCCCAGAGCTATCCTTCGGCTATGAAGAGGCCATTGGCTTTTGCCCCGATCCCGCCGCGGTCAGCGACAAAGACGGCATTTCTACTTCCGTCGTACTTGCCAGCCTTGCCGCTGAATGCAAGGCCGCTGGAACTAGCTTGCTAGGCCGCTTGGAAGAAATCTACGCCACGGTTGGCGCCCTGCACACGCAGCCGTTGACCTTCCGCGTAGAAGACTTGAGCCTCATTGCTCAAGCAATGGAGAAGGTCTCCGCGAACCCACCGACCGAGCTTGCTGGCTCCCCTATAACCAAGGTGGAAAAGTTCGCCCAAGGCTCGAAGTTCTTCACCGACAACGATGACCGCGTCATCGTCCGCCCCTCCGGCACTGAGCCCAAGCTCAAGTGCTACCTCGAGTCTCCCGACGCCGATCGCCTCGATGCCATCGCCGCCGATCTGCGCGAGTACTTCGGGCTCTAAGCCGCCACGCTCTACGCTTTAGCCGCTGCTGCCCTCGGATTCTCTTTCACAGGGACAGCAGCGGCTTTTATCCGGCATGAACCGCAGCATAGACACCGTGGTTCCTTCGGCATTTTTCTTTGACCTCAGCCAGGGTGTCGACTACACGAGGGAAACCTCAGCAGTTCCTCTTTAGGATTTCGCCTCTGCCTCAAGAACGAAAAGGCGTTTACCCCAGCCAACAGCCGTGGTGGAGGCAATAAAAGCGCCGTTGTCAGCGACAGCAGCGTTGATGTCTTCCTGAGTCGGTATCTTGGTGCCGAACATGGAAAGCCTCACCATGTCCTCTTCATAGGAATGCTCATCTCCGCCTACCGTATCGATAACCTCGGTAAAGATATAAACCCGCCGGAACGTATCCTTACTTATTGCACGGTTTAATTGGTGAGCTACTTCCTCGCTACCAAAGACACCCCAGGGATCGATGAAAACTACATCAGTTGCCCACACATAGTCCACTTCAGTGGGATAAAAACCGCTTCCCTCGCCATTCGTCTCGCATCGTGCACGAGAGGTTACTGCGATTTCCTGTAGCACCGCTTCCGAGGAAGCATCACTGATAATACGGCTCTGGGCATGCTCCCATCGTCGGAGTATTTCATCTGCATATACCGCGCCTCCCTGGCCAATGATGAGAACGCGAGCGGTTTCATCTAAATACTGCTGTAGTGCCTTAGCTGCCGAAGGAGCAGTCCACCCAGCGCTCACATTCTTTTGCTCAAAGCGTTCGGCCACGAGTTGTGGGTCACGGCTAACATACTCTGACCACGGCAATCCCTTTTCCCCTTGAGGTGCTGACTCACCGGTACGAAGACTGTACTCAAGTCGCATCAGCGCCATCGCCTCAAGATGCGCAGGCCCGCTTAACCAGCGCACCGCATTTGAATCTGGGTCCGCCAGTTCCATTCCCATTGCAGTCAACGTGAGGGCGTTCCCGCTGATTTCGACGAGTTGAAGAGCGGCCAAGTAACGGACAAATCTTCCCAAAGCCTCCTCGTGAAGTTCTGCCGCAACAGCAAGGGCAGGGACTGTGTTGGCACCCGCATCGATTTCTTGAAATAGTCCTAAACGTACTGCAGTGCGAAGCGCAAAGGCCGAGTTCAACTCAGCTAAATCATGGATATTATGCAAAACACTATTACTACTGCTCGATGCGTTTCCTTTGCCGTGTTTCGGGTTAGTACGCCGCCAGTAGCCCGTGATTTCTTGATGCTCAGGGGTAATTCCGGAAGCTTTAAACAAACGGCGCAGCGGTTTTAGCCGAGAAGCTTCCCCTGCCGCCCATACGTATCCTTCGCCATCAGGCAATAATGAAGGAGAAGTAGCTTCAAAAAGCGCCCTAGTCTTTTCCACGAAGTCCTCACCCCGTTCGCGTACCGCCCAGTGGACCTGTACTGAATCGGAAATGTCTAAGCTCTGAATATCAGCGCTCGTAGGAACCTCTATCACCGCAATCGCAGGGTGCCCGCACGGGAGTGATTCTACGCAGCGGCCAATTGCCGGGAGCGCAGTCTCATCTCCTGCCAAAAATAGCCAATCGGTATGCGTAGGTAACTGTGCACAAGACTTCGGACCTGCCACAAAAATGGCGTCACCTATTCGAGCGTTCTGTGACCAGTTTTCTGCTAGGCCCTCACCGTGGCGCGCGAAATCTATTGCTAACCGCTGGTTAGCAGCGTCAAAGTGGCGGACTGTGTATGTCCGGAATAGATTTTTGACAGCTTCTGGCCACAGTAGGTTGCCATCTTTTTGGGCGATTGGGTGCGGCCTTTCTCCAGTTTCCGGATCCGGGAAGATCAGCCGAACGTCGTCATCAAAACCATTGCTTAATAATGCAGGAACGGAAATACCATCGTGTTTGTGCTCCTGGAGTTGCTCTCCGCTGAGCGTAATGCGCCGCATGCATGGCGATATATCTTCGACATTTTGCACATATAATTCCCGGTAAGAGATTGGATAAATTTCTCTACCTCGACTGTTTCTGGGCATAGTTTTAACCATTCCTTTTGGTCAAGTTGATTTTTATTTCGTTGCCGGAGAGGCAAGAACGAACTCACCACTTCCTTGGACTTCATCACCTAAAACAACGCCTTCCGATAAATCGGAAGGCGTTCATGACTACCTGCTGCAACGGAGTGAGCCCCTTCTAGCAGGTATCAGGGTTGTGCGGGCCTTGACTACTTTCCAACCTTTTCCAGCGTCGGCATCGTCTTATCCAATACCCAAGCTCGACTCAAGCTCGTCGGGTTGTTAAGTCCGGCGACGACGGCTGAATCACCAGCGAGAGTCGCATCGGCTTTCACCTGTGGCAAATCTTTGTATCCCGGAATATTTTCAACCTCTTCGATTGAGCCGTCGCGGTTATAAATAACCATGAAATCAGCGGCTAGGTAGGAAACATTTTCCGGGGAAAGCGTGACGCGGCCATTATTAGCTGGGACGGATCCGTCCGTCAGCTTGTCCGGGAACTTCATGCCCAGATCGTAGATGAAGGAAGCACCCGGATCCTCAGGGTCAGCAACGGCGCCAAAGGAGCCTTGGGCGAACTGGGAAACAACGCCGGTTTTACCGGAGAGGTTAGGCAATTTTTCCTTTGCGTCGGAGAAACGCTTCTGATCCTCTTCAATAGCTTTCTTCGCTTCGGATTCCTTATTGAAGATCTTGCCCAAAGCTTCTAGCTGAGATTCCCAGCTAATTCCCTCACCCTTATCGGAGATTCCGCCGAGAGTCGGTGCGATTGCAGACAATTCCTTGTAATTAGCCTCGGAAATTGTCCAGTAGTCGCCAACGATGAAGTCGGGTTCGATTGCCGCGATTTGTTCCTGGGGCAGAGTCTTGAAGTCTGTCTGATCGATCACCTTGACGCCATCGAGCTTGGCCTCGCGCCAAGGCGAGTTCTTGTCTATTCTATGCTGCACAACGGCAGCTGGTTTAATTCCAAGTTCCAGCAGGTTATCAACGGCCGTTCCTACGGCAACCACGTTTTGCGGGTTGACCGGATACGTGTCCGTTCCCCGTGCGTGCTCAATGGTCACGTCTTCTGCAACCTCGGAGGTTGTTGCCGCTTCATCGGTTGAATCGTTCGACGAGCAGCCCGACAGAACTAATCCGGCACAGATAGCGGCAGCAATGAATGACCGCGCACCTCTTTTTACTGACATCCTTTATCCTTAAAGTCGGTTTCCTCAAGCTACCTTTCAGCTCTTTTCATCAGAGTTTTCGGTAGACCCGAAGGTAACTTTTTAAGTTAGGTTAGCATTACCTATGCCACGTTGCAATAGTTTATTCTAGTTATTGATCTATAGTTATTACCTATCTAAAGGGGTATACCTTCACCCTTTCGCACAACGACAGGGGCGATATCAGACAGCTACTTGTATACATTTTCATCAATGTCCGAGGACACGGTCACGATAAGTTCTGGATCGTCTTTTCGATACGCGGAGTATCGCCCCCGATTCTGTCGTTATGCCGAATGCCGACGCCAGCGGCGTAGCCGCATTTACGCCAACCCCTAATCTCCAGCAACTTATTTTGAACGCCCCTTAAGTAAATGAAGGCTTACCTTACTTCGTGCTGTAATATGTTTTCCCATGATTGACAACCACCCCCAGCAAAAGTCTGAGCCACAACTCGGCCGAAGCTCCCCTCCCCTTCCAGAGGTGGCAAGTACCCGATCGCGGAGGAACGATCCTGTGGGCACGTCGGGATATATGGAATTTTGTCAACCGCACTGGGACGAATTCACCGTTACGCACCTCTCCCGCCCCCACAACTTAGGATTTCCCATCGTGATCGATATGGCAGAGATGACCGGTCATGAGCGTCTCTCGTCCTTCTTGGGCCATCGGGTCACAGCACCCTTGGATCTGGACTCGGAGCTCCTCATGGTTTTGTCCGGGCCAGACTACCGAAGCACCAGCGCCTACTGGGCACTCTTTAGGGCCTACTTCACGGACATCGGAAAGCAGCAGTGGGCAGGCCAACAGGCTCGGTTATGTGGTCGCCTGCAGCTAGGTGCGGGCTGGCAGCCACTGCAGGGATTGGAGGCCACGCTATGAGTGTGCGCACTACCCGCCTACTGGGCCTAGGGGTACTGTTCCTACTGGTCCTCGGCGGCACGATCTGCAGTTTGCTGTACGGTGCCCGTTCCATTCCTGCGGAGGATGTGTGGGCCGCGCTGCGGGATCTCCCAGGGGCGAGCGGCTCCCAAGACGAAGTTCCAACCAATCAACGCGTAGTAGCCGAGCTGCGGCTACCGCGCACCCTGCTGGCCATTATGGTGGGGGCGGCACTGGGAGTGGCCGGTGCTCTCATTCAGGGCCATACCCGCAATCCCCTGGCAGATCCGGGAATCCTCGGTGTCAGCTCCGGCGCGGCCCTGAGCGTTGTGGTCAGCTTCGCTCTGTTTGGCATCACCGCCCCGTGGGCCACCGCAGTAGTAGCCTTCCTCGGCGCGATCGCAGCCACTGCACTAGTCTTCGGCCTAGCCTCCGCAGGCAAAGCAGCAGTGGACCCTTTGACCTTAGTACTGGGCGGAGCCGCACTGTCGGCGGTATTAAGCGCCATTACCAGCGCATTCGTTCTCACCAATGACAATAACCTGGATCGAATGCGCTTTTGGACCGTCGGTTCCCTTGCCGGTCGGGATATGAACATTGCACTAGGCATCCTGCTGTTTATAGTGCTGGGACTGATCCTGGCGTTTGCCACCGGCCCACAGTTGAACATCTTGAACTTAGGCGACGACGTGGCCGCAGGACTCGGCATCAACACCGCGGCCGCAAGACTTGGCGGCATGGGCATCATCGCACTGCTGGCCGGGGCGGCCACGGCTGCAGCGGGCCCGCTGGGCTTCATTGGTCTGGTAGTGCCCCACATTGTCCGGGCTCTCACAGGCCCAGATTACAAGTGGATTTTGCCTTACTCTGCACTGGCCGGCGCGGCACTGTTGCTGTGTGCGGACGTAGTGGGCCGCCTCATCGCCCGCCCCGGGGAGCTCCAAGTGGGCATCGTATTGGCATTCGTTGGCGCGCCGTTCTTCCTCGCCTTAATCTCTCGGAAAAAGGTGATGACGCTGTGATACGACATAACAAGGCTGTACAGGATAAACAAAGCACTTCGTGGCAGATGCCGGGCAGGGTGCCATTCCGAGCTGGGCCAATCTCCTTTCTCTGGCGCCCGCGGGTGGTGCTGGTGTGTCTTATCGCCACAGCGCTCATTGTCTTTTTAGGAGCACTCTCCATCGGACTGGGCGACTACCCTATTTCCGTCCCCCGAGTACTACAGGTGATCTTTCATGGGGAAGGATCCCGCGTGGAAAAACTCGTGGTCCTCGAGTGGCGCATGCCTCGAGTAGCCACAGCCATCGCGGTCGGCTGCGCACTGGGACTTTCTGGAGCGCTAACCCAGACGGTCACCCGGAACGCGTTGGCCAGCCCCGATATCCTCGGCATCACCACGGGCGCCTCTGCCATGGCCGTAACGGTCATCGTGCTCGGCGGTGGCGGCAGTGGCTTCGCCGGCTGGCTCGCTGGAATTGGGATTCCCTTGGCCGCGTTTCTGGGCGCGATACTGAGCACCACGGTTATCTGGGCGTTGGCTTGGCGGCGCCACGCGGATTCCTACCGCCTCGTACTCGTGGGCATCATCATTACCGCGCTGCTAAGTTCCTACATCAATTTCCTCATGGTCCGCGCGGAACTGCGGGATGCCAGCCAGGCACAGTTCTGGCTCACCGGGTCCCTGGCCAAGTCGGAGTGGAATACCACCATCCCCATGGTCGCCCTTGTGATTGTATGCGCCCCGTTGCTGGCTTGGATCTCCCACCAAACGCTGGCCACCACTCTGGGACCCGATCTAGCCCGAGCGCTGGGCCAGCGAGTCAACGGCGTGCAGGTGGCAATGCTGGCGTTGGCCGTAGCGCTAGCTGCGGTAGCTGTTTCCGCTGCCGGCCCCATCGGATTTATCGCCTTTGTAGCGCCTCAAGTAGCCCTTCGGATGTGCGGCGTACCCAGTCCCCCGCTTGCGGCGTCGGCTCTTACCGGCGCAGTACTGTTACTAGGTGCGGACATCGTGACCCAAACTATTCTGCCGGTGGAACTTCCGGTGGGTATTGTCACCTCCGCGCTGGGCGGTATCTTCCTCATTTACCTACTCGTTCAACGCACTAGGAGCACAGACGCATGACCTCCCCCATACCTCAGTCAAGCGCAGACCAACCGAATACCACCAGTAGCGTGGTCGCTTCCTCGGTCACGGTAGGCTACGGCCAGCGCACCATCATCCGCGATCTCAACGCCACGTTCCCAGCGGGAAAAATCACCACTATCGTGGGGCCCAACGGGTGCGGTAAATCGACCTTGCTGCGTGCCATGTCCGGACTGCTCGACCTCGATACAGGGACCGTATATGTAAATGGACAAGATATCTCGGCCATCAAGCGCAAGGACGTCGCCCGAAAACTGGCAGTGTTGCCCCAATCACCCGTGGCACCTGAAGGCCTGTTGGTCTCCGATCTGGTAGCCCGCGGTCGGCACCCGCACCAAGCATGGTTCCGGCAGTGGTCCTCTACCGACGAGGAAGCAGTCTTCGCGGCTCTAAGCCAGACCGGTTCTGCAGATCTTGCGAGCCGTACGTTGGATGAGCTTTCCGGAGGCCAGCGCCAGCGGGCGTGGATCTCCATGGTGCTAACGCAAAACACCGACATCCTCTTCCTAGACGAGCCGACCACTTACCTTGACCTGGCTACCTCCGTGGACATCCTCGAACTTGTCGATAGCCTGCGTCAGAAACTAGGAAGAACCGTAGTAATGGTGCTGCACGATCTAAACCTGGCGGTGCGCTACTCCGATTACCTTGTGGTTATGAAGGAAGGCCAGGTAATAGCTTCCGGCGCACCCGCCGATATCATCACCGCAGAGCTGCTGCAGCAGGCTTTTGATCTGCGGGCACGGGTGATCGAGGATCCGGAGACTGGAGATCCGCTCATCGTTCCACTCAGAATGAAGCGCCCTGGGTTTAGTTCCTCCCTCAGCTAAGGATTCCTCCGCTAGCCAACCTTCCGCATCAATCTTTGAGGGGAAGGAATGCCCAGGGCGGTGAAACGCACCATCCGGCCCGGTGTATTCCGCATAGACGCGCTTGCCCTTAACCGACACCTTGCCGAATGCCCGGCGCGTGCGCTCAGCCTTCCTCCGTGCCATTGCCACACCTTCCACAACGAGGGACTAGGGACTAGGGAAACGTTCCCTATTCATTCCCTAATCAGAGTCATTTAGTGGCAACTCGTGGCCACCTGTGGCAACACAGTATCATGCCAATGAACTGCACAGATACAGCAAATCCCCCGGTGAACGCTCACCAGGGGAAATGCTATCTGTGGAGCCGCCGGGAATTGAACCCGGGTCCTTCGTCATCTCGCCAGGGCTTCTCCGTGCGCAGTCTGCACAGGATCTCTACTCGGCCCTCCGGCTCGGGCAAACTCGCTCCGGATGATGGGCCCAGTTGCTCTAGAAGTCCCCAACCGGCCGAACAACAAACCGGTCAGGCAAGTTCCTTAGTCGATGCCAGGATCTAGGTCAGGAACCAAACCTAGGCTGACAGACACGCGTCGCTGTAATTAGGCAGCGAGGGCGTAGTCACGCTGAGAGTTCTTCTCTGCGTTTATTGGTTGCTACGACGCTTAACGGTGGTCTCTAGCCTGCACCGGCACGCTTCCCCTGGCTCAATGTACGAAGTCGAAACCAAGTCGACCCCTCATTTACACATTGCTGTGAAAGCTGCGCAGAACGCATCTTTATGCGCCCTACGGTCTGTTCAACGCTACTGCACCTGCCCCTATTCCCGCAAGCTTCACCCCAGGCCACATGAGGCATAGCTTTCATAAGCACCCCCTTGTGATTAGCATCAACTTAAACGCTGTTAAGGTGTGTGAGTCCGATACTCCTACTTTGTTAAAGGCTGCAAAGTGAGCACACATACCGAAACCACCAGTTCCCCGGAAGACGCTAAAAGCCCAGCAAGCAACACCGAGTGGGCCATCTCGCTCTTCGGCACCGCCGTAGGCGCCGGCATTCTTTTCCTCCCCATCAACGCGGGCAGTTTCGGCTTCTGGCCCCTCCTCGCGGCCACGATTCTGATTGGGCCGATGACATACTTCTCCCACCGCGGTCTGGCCCGCATGATTTGTGCGTCACCACGCCAGGGCGAGGACATCACCGCAGTGGTCACGGACTATTTCGGCAAGAGCGCAGGTTTTATCATTTCGGTGATTTATTTCTGCGCCATCTTCCCCATCGTCCTCATTTATGGCGTTTCGATCACCAATACGGTCAACAGCTTCATCGTCAACCAATTAAATGGACCCACGATTTCACGCCCGCTGTTGGCTTTCCTCCTCGTGGGCATCATGACCATCGTCTTCGCCTTCGGTCAACGCATGGTGCTGGCCGTAACGCAGTTCTTGGTCTACCCGCTGATCTTCTGCCTTGGCGCACTGTCCATCTACCTTATCCCGCGCTGGGATATCGCCTCCTTCATGGAGGTGGGCAACAATGATTGGCGCGTCGTCGGTGCTGTCGCCCTCATCATCCCCGTGCTGGTCTTCTCCTTTAACCACTCCCCCGCGATTTCCCAGTTCTCCTTGGCCATGGTCGCCGCACACGGCCGCGAGAAGAGCTCGGAGAACGCCTCGCGCGCGCTGGCACTAACCGCAATTCTGCTCACCGTATTCACCATGTTCTTCGTGTGGTCCTGTACCCTCACGCTTGGTGCGGACGGTCTCGCCGAGGCCCGCGAGCAAAACCTGCCGGTCCTGTCTTACCTGGCCAACGTCACCGGTGTCCCGGTCTTGGCTTTCCTCTCCCCGATCATCGCGATGATTGCGATTATCTCCTCCTACTTCGGCCACGTGCTGGGAGCTACCGAGGGCGGCAACTTCCTGCTGCGCAGCGCCGCGCCGCGCGCCACCGAGAAGCTCTCGGAAAAGCAGCTCAACTCCATCATGCACGGCATCATCTTTGTCTGTGCGTGGATCGTGGCCATCATCGACCCTTCAATTCTGGGTCTCATCGAGGCCATCGGCGGCCCCTTCATCGCCTCGATCCTGTACCTGCTGCCGATGTATGCCATCCACCGCATCGACGCTCTGAAGCAATTCCGCGGCCGCCCCAGCAACGTCTTCGTCGTCATCACGGGTCTCATCGCCGTGGGCGCCACCATCTGGAGCCTTTTCTCCTAGCGTTCCTCTAACCACGCCTTCAAAACAGTGGCGTGGTTGACCTCGCGGTCCTTGGCGGCGAAAAGTAGGGTGACGTCACCATCCTCCGCTAGTTGGCGCAAGCGCGCCAACTCCTCGCCGTCGTTCTCGTCGAGCTCCGCACGGTAGCGCCGGGCAAATTCCTCGAAGGTGTCAGCATCGTGCCCCCACCACTTACGCAACCCCGGGCTGGGCGCGACATCCTTGAACCAGTGGTCATAGGACAGACGCTCCTTGGCCACGCCACGGGGCCAGAGCTTATCGACGAGCACCGCTACCCCACGCGGCTGCTCATCTTCCCGAATAACATCATGAGCCTTAGCCGTATAAATCATGGCTTCCAGGTTAGGCGTTAATCCCCTTTACGCGGCGGCCCAGCTCGCGGGTGATGTCGCGGTCCTGGTCGCGGCGCTTGATTGCTTCGCGCTTGTCGTAGTCCTGCTTACCCTTGGCCAAACCGAGCTCGCACTTGGCGCGGCCGTCCTTCAGATACACCTTGAGCGGGATCAGCGTCTTATTGCCGTCGCGCACCTGGCCCATGAGCTTGTCAATCTCCCTGCGGTGCAACAGCAGCTTGCGTGTGCGCTTGGGCGAGTGATTCGTCCACGAGCCTTGGGAATACTCCGGGATGTGGAGGTTGCGGATATAGACCTCGCCGTCGTCAATGGTGGCGAAGGCATCTGCCAAGGAGATTTTACCTTCGCGCATCGACTTAATTTCGGTGCCCACGAGCACCATGCCGCATTCCAGGGTGTCGAGGATGGTGTAGTCGTGGCGGGCACGTCGGTTGGTGGCCAAGGTCGAGTTATTGTCGACGGCCGCCTTTTTCTTCTTTGCCTTCTTCGCCATAGTTCGAACTATATTACGCTACTGCCAGGCACAACCCACAACAGGCCTGTTGGCCTATGTCCGCACGTAGGCGCGCATGGTCACCTGCGCGGTCAGTGCAGCGCACAGGATTGCCACAAGCCCCACGATAGGCAGAGCCGTCCACACGTCGCCTGCGGTCACCGGGGCCAGAAGCTGGTTGTGGTACAGGTCCTTCAGCGCGGGATCGATCACCGTGTTCTTTCCTACGATGACGCCTATCCCGGCGAGAACGACACCACCGACGGCGCCGAGGACCGCCTCCATGATGAAGGGGGCGTGGGTTACCCACCGCGAAGCACCGACGATGCGCATAATCGCGGTCTCTCGCTGGCGCTGATAGGCGGCGATCTGCACCATGTTCGCGATCAGCATGATGGCGGCCAGCGCCATGACAGCAGCTAAGACGAAGGTGGCATTCCGGATGGCGTCGAGGTTGCCTGCGGCGCTGCGGACCTCCTCTTGTTGGTCGATGATGTCGCTAACGGCAGGGTCGGACGCGATGGCGTCGATTGGCGCGGTATCCGTCGGATCCTTCAGCCGCACATGGAAGGCCGCCGGCAGCGCATCCGGGGAGGTTTCCTCAACCATGACTGGATCAGTTTCCTTGAACAGTTCCACAAAGCGCTCGTAGGAATCCTCACGGTTGCGGTAGCTGACGGACTCGATATCTTCATCCGCCTCTAGCTTCTTCTTCAGCCCGGCGCAGGCGGAGTCCTTGCACTGCGGATCGTTGGCAGAAATATCCTCGTTGAGCTGGACCATGACCTCGACGCGTTCGAGGTAGATGTTTTTGGTTTCGTTGGTCATCTGGGTAACCAGCACACCAGCCACCACAAGCGCCACCGAAATGGCCGTGGTGATCACCATGGCGATAGTCATGGTGATGTTACGCCCTAGCCCTTTAAAAGCTTCCCTGAATACAAAGCCCAGATTCACCTAGACCGCCTCCCCGTACATCGCGTTCTTCTCATCGCGCACCAGCGTGCCGTTGTGCAGCTCAATGACGCGCTGGCGGGCCTCGTTAACTGCGCGCGCATTGTGCGTCGACATCACCACGGTGGTTCCGCGGCGGTTGATCTTGGTGAGCAAGGCCATGATCTCCGCAGCCGTGGAGGGATCAAGGTTGCCCGTGGGCTCGTCGGCAAGCAGCAACTTGGGACGGTTAACAAAGGCCCGCGCAATCGCCACGCGCTGCTGCTCACCGCCGGAGAGTTCATGCGGCATGCGGTGCTGCTTGGCACCCAGGCCGACCATGTCGAGGACCTCGGGGACTTGCTTGGCAATCCGCGCCTTGCGTTTGCCGATGACCTCGAGGGCAAAGGCGACATTGTCGTAGACATTGAGCTTGGGCAGAAGCCGGAAGTCTTGAAAGACATAGCCGATGGATTGGCGCAGGCGGTTGACCTCGCGCCCCTTCAACGCGTTGACGTGGAAGTCCCCGAAGTAGATATCGCCCGAGCTGACATTGGTTTCGCGCACCATGAGCTGGAGGAAGGTCGACTTGCCGGAGCCGGACGGGCCGATGAGAAAGACGAATTCTCCGTCTTCAATCTCAAAGGACACGTTGTCCAGCGCGGGCCTTGTGGAGGTCGGATAGACCTTGGACACATTCTCAAAAGTGATCACTTAAGCCACATTAGCAACATTTGTTACTCGAGCCTAGGACTCCTGCTGCGCCATACGCCACCGGATCCCGGATTCCAGGAAACCATCGATATCACCATCCAAGACCTTGGAGGGATCCCCCACCTCATAGTTCGTGCGCAGATCCTTGACCATCTGGTACGGATGCAGCACATAGGAACGCATCTGGTTGCCCCAGGAGGCATTGCCACCGGCGCCCAGCGCATCGAGCTCCGCGCGCTCCTCTTGGCGCTTGCGCTCCAGCAGCTTCGCCTGCAGCACGCGCATAGCAGAGGCCTTGTTCTGGATCTGGGACTTTTCGTTCTGACAGGTCACCACGATGCCGGTCGGGATGTGCGTCAAGCGCACCGCCGAATCCGTTGTGTTGACCGACTGACCACCCGGGCCCGAGGAGCGGTAGACGTCCACGCGCACCTCCGAATCCGGCACTTCGATGGAGTCGGTTTGCTCCACCACCGGCAACACCTCTACCTCCGCGAACGAGGTTTGGCGGCGGGCTTGGTTATCAAAAGGAGAAATACGCACCAAGCGGTGCGCGCCCTGCTCTACGGAAAGCTGGCCATACATGTATTCGCCATGCACCACGAAGGTAGCGGACTTAATACCGGCTTCTTCGGCATAGGAAATGTCATAAACATCCACCTTGTGGCCGTTTTTCTCCGCCCAGCGCGTATACATGCGCATGAGCATCTCCGCCCAGTCCGCAGCATCCACGCCACCGGCTCCGGAGCGTATGTGGATCACCGCCTCACGCTCGTCGTACTCACCGGACAACATGGTGGTCACCTCGAGTGCCTCGATGGCCGCGCCGAGCTCTTCCAGCTCCGTATCCACGAGCTCCTGGGAGGCCTCGTCGCCTTCCTCCTCCGCCAGCTCAGACATCACGGGCAGATCCTCAATGCGCCCGCGCAGGGAATTCAGTTTGCGTAGCTTTGCCTGCTGCGCCGACAGCTCCGAGGTCACCTTCTGCGCATGATCAGGGTCATCCCACAGCGACGGGTCCCCCGCCTGGGCCTCGAGTTCGCGCACGCGCTCGGACACCGCCTCCGGGTCCATCACCTTTTCAATGGAGGTCAAGGTGGCGCTGAGTTCCTCAAGTCGTGCTGTTTGTTCCGGACGCATAGCCCCCTACTCTACTTATTCTTTCTCCCTGATTAGCCATCGGCCGCGTTTAGCGCGACAATAGGCGGCATGAGTGACCAGCCAAACCTCACCGAGATGATCGATGCCATCATCAAGACCTTCATCGTCGCCCACGCGGACGATACTGACGCCCACCTTGCCCAAGCGCTTGTTTATAACGCAGGCCGCCTGGCCTGGCGCCTGCGCGAGCAGGGAGTAGACATAGAGCAAAAGACCTCCGTCTCCGATGTCGTCACCGACGCCGACTTCGCCGCCGAGCGTTTCGTCGCCGGTGTACTCGAAGCCCTGCGCGGCGAGGACGGCATCGTGGGCGAAGAGGGTGCGAACCGCGAGTCGAAGTCCGGCCGGACCTGGGTCATCGACCCTGTCGACGGCACCTACAACTTCGCCTCAGGCTCCGACTATTGGTGCTCTGCACTCGCGCTTATCGACGCTGAAGGGGTCATCCTCGGCGCCGTCCACCGCCCCGCTATGGGTTATACCTGGTTCGGCGGCCGTGACTTCCCCACCAGCTTGGACGGCAAGGACGTCACCAAGCTCACCGACAGCCCCGCCGACAAGCTGTGCTTGTCGACGTACCTGCACCCTACGTCCATGACGGATCCCGCAATCGCGTCCGCCTGGGAAAAAGTAGCCCCGCACTTCGCCACCGTGCGCATGTTGGGTGCGGGCTCCGTGGATCTCTCCTGCGTGGCGGATGGCACGTGGGGAGCGTGGATGCAGCACTCCGTCAAGGACTGGGATTGGTTCCCCGGCCAGGCGCTGGTGCTGGCCGCGGGCGGCGCGGCGCGCAAGGTTAAAGCCGGCGGTGTGGAATGGTGTATCGCGGGTAATAAACAGGTAGTTGATCAGATGGAGGAATGGCTCCGTGGGTAAATTCAAAGAAGACCTCGGCTTGGCCTTGGAGATGGCAGGCCATGCGGACGCCATTACGATGCACCGTTTTGAGGCTGCAGACCTGTCCGTCAAGGAAAAGCCGGACATGACCCCGGTCTCTGACGCGGACCTGGCATGCGAAAAGGCCATCCGTGAGGCGCTCAAGCGCTCCCGCCCGCGCGATGAGGTGCTGGGTGAAGAGTTTGGTGGCGAGGCCTGCTTCGAGGGCCGCCAGTGGGTTATCGACCCTATCGACGGCACGAAGAATTTCGTGCGCGGCGTCCCCGTCTGGGCCACCCTCATCGCGCTGTTGGAAGACGGCGAGCCGGTCGTCTCCGTCGTCTCCGCCCCTGCCCTGCGGCGCCGCTGGTACGCAGCCAAGGGCGGCGGCGCCTACCGAGTTTTCGGCGGGGAGCCGAAACGCCTGCGTGTTTCCGAGGTCTCCAAACTGGAAGATGCTTCTCTGGCCATGAGCTCCTTGTCTGGGTGGCGGCCGAACCGCGACGCTTTCATCTCATTCACGGACAAGGTCTGGCGCCTGCGCGGCTACGGCGACTTCTGGAATTACTGTCTGGTGGCCGAAGGTGCCGTCGACATCGCTGCCGAGCCCGAGGTCTCCCTCTGGGACCTAGCAGCCCCAGCGCTTCTTGTGACTGAGGCCGGTGGCCGCTTCACCAACGTCCGCGGCGAAGACGGCCCCCACGGCGGCTCAGCGCTGGCCTCCAACGGCAAGCTTCACGACGCCGCCCTCAGCGCCTTGTCCTAGCTTCTGCGCGGCGCCCCAACGTCGCACGCCAGCGAACCGTGCCGCGTACAGGTCACTTCGATCAAATAGGGCCCCAGATCTTTAAAGATCTGGGGCCCTATTTGTTAGAAACGTACTTCTAGTTCTCCGGAAGCACGAATCCAGAACCTGGGCCCTCGCGGCGGTTGAGATCCGCGATGATGGCATCGGTATTAGCCACGACCGTCGGGTTGTGCAGCGCACCCTGCCACGGGGTGCGGCAGGACGGCAGACCCGGGACCAGTCCACGGGATACCGAGCCGACGATACGGCCGTCGCGGAAGACCGGAGCGCCGGAGTCCCCGACCATCGCGCACACCTGGTTAATCGTGATGCGCTCAGTGTGCTGGAAAGTCATGCCACAGGTGCGGCCAGTAGCTACACCGCTCTTGCAGGTAATATCGCCCGGCTGCGTGGTACCACCGATCGCCTGCGCACTCACACCGTTGTAGCTGCGGGTTACCTCGGCCTGGGAGCCGAATTCGATGAGCGAATAGTCCAGGTTAGCGTTCTTCGCCACCACGGTGCCGGTGGGGCCTACCTGCCAGGAGTCCGCCGAGGACACCGGGTCGCCGACATTTCCGCAGTGACCAGCTGTAATACCGACCTTGCGGCCTTCGGCATCAGTGCCGGCTGCCGTCAGCGTGCACATGGTGTCCTCACGGATGTACAGCGGAGTTCCCGGGCCGTACAGAGACTTCCCTTCGGTCATCGCAACGTTGGATTCCTCGGGGATCTGGGGAGCATCGTAGAAAGAACCAGGGACTCGATGCAGAACGTACTCCGCGTGCGGTTTACCAGCAGCAATCTTGGAGAACAGGTCGTTCTTCCACACGTAGTTCGGATCGGTGCCCTGGGGCACGAACTCCGGCTGCGTGGCCTCCTCCAGCAGCCCGATGGGAGTCGGGTTGGTCAGCGGTTCACCCGTGATGGCATCAGCGCCGGCATAGTCCTGCTGCTCGGACGCGGCCGGCAATTGTGTGTTCAGGTTCGCCTGCTCCTTAAGGCGCTGCGCCGCAGGAGAGTTCACTGCTCCTTCGACTGCCTGGTTCACATCCTTCGATGCCGCTGCGGCAGCACCGTTGACGGCGGTATCGAGGGCGTCGGTCAGCTCTTTGTCCACGGGCTTGGTCTCAATACCTACGGACTGCAGATCCGTGCGTACCTGGTCGACAAAACCTGCTGAATCAATCTCCGGGATGGTGGGGAGCTCCTGAGCACCCGCCATTGGGTTACCCAGGAAGAACGCACCTGCGAAAGCCGAGCCCACAATGACTTTCTTAAGGTGCGGAATTTTTCTCATTGAGCAATTCCTCTTTTCACTTCTTCTCGTATTGGTCTATAAGACTTCCCCCATAATGACACGCGCACTGGGGTAGCCGTTTTCTAACGTGTGGGACTGTGTCCAAGCCGTTACACTACTGACAGTTTTCGGGTGCCCCCTCTTATCTTTCACCGCCTGCCGCGCCTCCGCAGACCTACTATGGAGGCATGTCTGAGACTGCCAATTCTTCGTCATCTCCTGCAGGCATTGCTGAGATAGTCGCTGTAATCCTGCGCGATAACCATGGCCGCGTTCTTGTCATCCGCGCCACCGATACTCCAGAATTCGTCCTGCCATTTGGCTCCATCGATGAGACCATTAATCCAGCTCGCGCCGCCCAGCTCATCGCCCACGAGGCTGTTCGCGCCGCGGTTGATATGTCGAAGTTGCGCCGCCTAGCCACCTATGTCTCGCCTGCGGCCAATGACGCACCTCAGACGATCCACGCTCACGTCTATGTCTGTGAAGAAGAGATTTCCGTCGCCCACCCTGACAAGGAGATTGCAGAGCTAGCCTGGGTCGATCCCGCTGCCCCAGACGTCACTATCGCCCCATTACTCAAGGAGAGGGTATTCCCCGCCCTGCAAGAACTCTAAGCTCCCAAGACCTAGACTCCACACCATGATTACGCAGCGACTACTCCCCGTTCTCGCCGCCGGTTCCCTTGCCCTTGCACTGGCCGGCTGCGCCACCGATGACAGCACCGACGCCACGCTTTCCGCTGTCTCCCCCACCACTCAAGCCGCCAGCGCCGAATCTGGGGCTTCAACATCCGCAGACCCGCAGTCACACGACGCAGATTCAGCGGCCGCCGAACAGAAGTCACCCGAGACAAGCGAAGACGCGCACAGCGCCCAAGGCGCAATCCCGACTGCCGCCGACAGCGCCTGCACAACGAAACAGCTAGATATCAGTCTTGCCAACGAGCAGGGGGCCGCCGGCTCACGCTTGGCTGACATTACGTTCACCAACACTTCTCCCGCACCGTGTACGTTGCAAGGCTTTCCTGGCGTCTCCGCCGTCACCAATGATGACGGCACCCAGCTCGGCCCCGCCGCCGAGCGTGAATCGGGCCAAGAAACAGCAACCGTCACGCTCGAGCCCGGGCACTCTGCCCGTGCGGGCCTGAAGATGACCAACATCGGTGTCCTCGACCCAACTTCCTGCCAGCCCCAGGCGGCCGACGGCCTGCGCGTCTACCCGCCCGGCGAAACCGCGAGCGCCTTCATCCGCATTTCCGGCTTCGAAGGGTGCGCTGGCGATGCCAACTACCTCTCTATCCAACCGGTTACCGCAGGTTAAACCCGCTTAAAAGCAGCAGGCGTTCACATCGGTCTACACTCGCGGCCATGGAATCCAAGAAGCTGACGTCGCTGGTGTTTGGGAACGTTGTGCTGGAATCGCACATGACGAAGACAACTATTGTCGTCTATTCGGAAGACATGCGCTCCTGGTACTTCCGCCCGAGCCCCTATACGGAGCTCAAGGTGCCGCTCGATGAACTACAAGGACAACTGAGTAGAGCGCGCGCGGAGCTCATCTCAGAGCGCATTTTCGATAACGTCAAACTCGAGCTTGAGGAAAGCTACCCCGGAGGTGTGGACCGCGCACAGAAGGAACTCTGCGCCTGGCTTCGCCGTACAGGCGACAGGGCTTAAGCAATGCCCGAACCACTCTCCTACTCCTCCACCGCAGGCTTCCCTCAGCTGCACATGTCCCGCGTCATCGACGCTGATTTTGACACCGCGGCCGACAAGCTCTTTAGCTGGGGGCTCCAGCGCAGCGGCCTCTTTCGGGTCAAGCCCAGCCACGACATCGTCGAAGAGGGCGCAGAGGTCTCCCTCGGGTTAGGCCCATGGGAGTTCCACTGCCGGGTGGTGGATGTATTCCACGAGGAGGGCCGCTGCGGCTTTACCTACGGCACCCTCCCCGGCCACATCGAGCGCGGCGAGGAGACCTTCACCCTGGAGCGCCTGCGGGATGGGCGCACGCTGCTGCTTGTCGACGCCTCCTCCCAACCCGCCCGCCTGAGCTTCCTGCGCCCGCTGCTCGATATTCCCCGGCGCGCGCTGATCCGCTTTTTCTACCTGCACGCTTTGGATGACTAATGGCGGGGTGTCAATGGGGCGCACTCCCCCTCAGTTCCACGCTCGCCGAGCGAGGTAACCACTTGGCATGTAACTTAACTCACATACACACTTTCCCTCACCATACTTTCCGTTCCTTATCGGTGGCCTTAGCGGCCATTCTCGCGGTGTTAGCCGCGGCAGCTGCAACCGGGCTGTTTCCCTTAGCCGCCGCGGAAGACAAACCTTCAGAATCGGCCAACTCCACTTCCAGCAACATGGCTCCAACCATGGTGGTTTTCGATTCCTCCGGCTCGATGATCACCAACGATGCCGGCGGGCAGACCCGCATTGATGCCGCCAAAGAGGCTGCCCGCACCTTCATCACCGAGGCTGGTGACGACGCTCCTCTGGGGCTTGTCACCTACGGCGGCAACACCGGCGAAGCCCCCGAAGATGAGGCGGCCGGTTGCCAGGACATCACCGTGGTCACACCACCCGAGGCCGGTAACTCTGAGAAGATGATTGCTCATATGGATGGCTTGCAGCCACGAGGATTCACCCCCATCGGCGAGTCCCTACGCAAGGCCGCCGCTGAGCTACCAAAGGAAGGCCAGCGCAGCATCATCTTGGTCTCCGATGGCGTTGCCACCTGCACCCCGCCACCCGTGTGTGATGTGGCGAAAGAGCTGAAGGAGCAGGGCATCGACCTAGTCATCAATACCGTCGGCTTCAACGTTGAGCCCGAGGCACAGCAGGAACTGCAGTGCATTGCCGACGCCACCGGCGGCACCTACGCCGACGCCTCCGACGCCGATAGCTTGGCCAAAGAACTGAACCGCGCAGCACCCCGCACCTTCAACGCCTACGAGTCAGACTTAGAGGAGATCGAAGGCGGCGAAACCGAAGGTTCCCCGGCCAAGGTAGACCGTGACGTAGAGGCCTTCTCCACCGCTCTTCTTCCGACGGAGGGTAAAGGGCACTCGGCTGAATCCACTACCTTCTTCACCACGGACCTGACCCCTGTTAGGTAGACACCTGATATCCAGCCCGGTTGGGTTGGGAAGAAAGGTAATCTACCACCATGCC
>NZ_JASOLS010000260.1:0-242 GCF_030215295.1 Corynebacterium sp. UMB6689
GTAAATATACAGGTCAAGACCATATCAATAAGCGAGGCAACAGAAAAGCTAGAAAAATACTTTATGTCATTATCACCAATATGATCCGTGCCCAGAGACATGCCCCCAATCATATCGTCGAATATTACTATACAAAAAAACAGCCACCCTTTAATAAATGCCATAAGGTAGCTGTTATAGCGTGTATGAATAAGCTGCTTAAATGCCTATACGCGCTATTCAATCATCATACGAAGTATGAT
>NZ_JASOLS010000261.1:0-242 GCF_030215295.1 Corynebacterium sp. UMB6689
CTTCAATCTCAGCATAGTACTCCTTGCTGACTAATTTCTTAGGTGAGAGGAGGTCATGGGCGAAGTCGCCGTCATTAGTCAGAAGGAGGAGGCCCTCGGTATCCTTATCTAAGCGCCCCACGGGAAAGGGTTGGTAAATCTCAACTTCGTTAGCTGGCAGAAAATCCGTCACAATCGGTGTGGGACCGGGACGGGTAGTAGACAGACAATTTTGCGGTTTATTAAGCAGGTAATAAATGTAG
>NZ_JASOLS010000262.1:0-242 GCF_030215295.1 Corynebacterium sp. UMB6689
AAAAAAAGACTGTGACAAAAGCCACAGTCTCACTTTATTTATCGCTTATTTTTAGAATTGAGAGTGGTCACCATCTTGGTCCTTCTTGTCTTCTTCACCCTCATGTAATTTACGATCAAGGTGTTCTAATTGCTTCTTAGCAAAGTCACGTCCACCTAAACCAAAGGCTAAGGCAAAGGCAACTGCTGCTCCACCAACAATGAACATGAAACCAGTATTGACAATAGTTTGAGCAAATTGTA
>NZ_JASOLS010000263.1:0-242 GCF_030215295.1 Corynebacterium sp. UMB6689
GACCCTAAAGAAGGGGCTGCCCTAGCGATGGCAATTTTAAACCGGCTTGCTCAAGTGGGCTGTACGGTTCTAGCGACCACCCACTATCCCGAGCTCAAGGCCTATGCCTTTGAAGAGCCCAATGCAATTAATGCCAGTGTTGAATTCGATGAGAAAACCTTAACGCCGACTTACCGACTATTGATCGGTCAACCGGGCCGTTCTAATGCCTTTGATATCTCCCAACGCTTAGGCTTGGATCA
>NZ_JASOLS010000264.1:0-242 GCF_030215295.1 Corynebacterium sp. UMB6689
GTTCAAGGAATAAGACTGGGTCATTGTCACGAATTGCTGAAGCAAGTAAACCTTTAGCTTCATAAGGACTTGATGGGACAACCACTTTCATCCCTGGGGTTTGGACAAAGAGACCTTCTACCGAGTCCGCGTGCATTTCAGGTGTGTGAACCCCACCACCAAATGGTGAACGAACGGTAATTGGGAAGTTACGGGTTGCTCCATAACGGAAGCGGTAACGTGACATTTGTCCAGCTAAGGAG
>NZ_JASOLS010000265.1:0-241 GCF_030215295.1 Corynebacterium sp. UMB6689
TTCGTCCTGGTCAACAGGGTGCGCCGGTGCTTGTACAGCGGGTCATCTTTGCGTCCGCGGCGCCCGGTTGTCTCACGTTGGAGTCTTTGTCGGCAACTGGTGAGCTTGTCGGCTGCCAGATGCACCACATGGAAAGGGTCCATGACTTTGTCTGCTTGTGGTAGTTGCTCTTCGACTGCGGTGGCATAACCGGTGAACCCATCCATGGTCACCACCTGTATCTGCTCCCGGAAGCTGGGGT
>NZ_JASOLS010000266.1:0-241 GCF_030215295.1 Corynebacterium sp. UMB6689
AGGAACTCCGTATGAGGGCGTGCTTCTGTCAGCCGTTGATTCTCCTCCGGAAGTGGGATGGACGTCTACGAATCGTCAAGCGGGATCGTCACAATCCGATTCCGTTGCAGAGAGTGCCAACGATGCTCCTCAAGAATCGGATGCGCAGACGGAGGCGCTTGATGGTCCATCGTTCTCTGAAGGTGGATATCGTCGCGTTCTTCGCCTCGGAGAGCGCCTGCGAAAACTACGCTCGTTGCGT
>NZ_JASOLS010000267.1:0-241 GCF_030215295.1 Corynebacterium sp. UMB6689
GGTGGATGACAAGGTGCACGCGTTCTTGCACGTTGATGCCGAGGGCGCCCTGGAGACGGCACACAAAGTTGATGAAGCGCGCAGCCAGGGACAGGAATTGCACCCGCTGGCGGGTATTCCGATTGCGGTAAAAGACAATATTGTTACTCGTGGCATTCCTACTACCTGCGCGTCGAAGATCCTTGAAGGATGGCTTCCTCCGTACGACGCTACTGTGGTTACTACTCTGAAGAAGGCAATG
>NZ_JASOLS010000268.1:0-241 GCF_030215295.1 Corynebacterium sp. UMB6689
GCGGGTGGCGCAGCGGTAGTGGCGCTCGCGGCCCAGGCGCGCCAGGTATCCGTCAATAAAATCAAGTTGTTCCGGGAGCGGCATGGCGTCCATATTGTGATACAGCAGGGTGTCGTGGATGCGGTAGACGCTGAAACGATCCACGTTATCGCAGTCGCCAACCGAGCGCGCCAGCACGCTGGCTTCTTCCGGATATTCGCGATGGCCGGGGTATTCGGGGGAATCTTCCGGATATTCGCTG
>NZ_JASOLS010000269.1:0-241 GCF_030215295.1 Corynebacterium sp. UMB6689
CCATTAGAAACGGTTCCTGTTACGATTTCTCACCGAGGAGTGTCGCAGGAAAATGGTGTACAAAATACGATTCAGTCATTGGAAAAGACGGCTTTGCTGAAACTAGATTACATTGAAATGGATGTACAAGAAACAAAAGATGGTCAATTTGTCATGATGCATGATGCTAATCTTTTCAATTTGGCGGGTGTCAATGCAAGTTCACAGGATTTGACCATGGCAGAACTAACTGCTTTAGATG
>NZ_JASOLS010000026.1:0-30854 GCF_030215295.1 Corynebacterium sp. UMB6689
GCGCCGAGCGCGCGGAGCTCATCGGGTGTGCCAGGTGCATGCTCCACCAGTGCAATCCCCGAGTTGCGAAGGCGGAGATAGGTTTCGATATCCCCCATGAGCACAGAGACTAAAACAGCACTAGCCACCCCGCAACCGGAGGAACATAATTCCTGCTTAGAAGGGGGCGGGAAGAAAGTGTCTCACAGGTGGGGTTAATGCCGACCAAGGGGAAGAAAAGCGCACGCGAGAACTAGCCGACGCAGGAGCCGGTTGGGATGGCGTCGACAAGCTGCGTGACGTCACCCACGTGGCCGCGCACCTCGTCCGCAGTGAGCGCATAGCCCGTATCGGAATCCTCCACAGAGGCACCAAACACCACGCCGAGCACCTGGCCCTCCGGGGTGATCATCGGGCCGCCGGAATTGCCCTGCCGGATGCTGCCGCGCACCGTGTAGGCATCGCGCTCCACGCGGCCCGTGGAGTAGATATCCGGCCCAGCGATGGTAAGGCGGTCGCGCACGCGCGCCGGTTCTGCAGTAAAGGGACCCGACTGCGGGAAGCCCAAGACGATGGCATCGTCCCCCGTCACAGCCGCGTGCTCCGCCCACGGCAACGGCTCTAGGTCCAAGCCCGGGCTATGCAACACCGCAATGTCCACATCCGAGTTGTAGTAAACCACATCCGCTTCCTTGAGCCCGAGCACGGTATCAAGACGCACCTTATCCGTACCCGCCACAACATGGGCGTTCGTGATGACGTAGTCCGGTTCCGTAACGAAGCCCGAGCCCATCAGGCGGCGCGAGCACGCCTCGGCATCACCCAGCACGTGGATAACGGATGGCCGCACGCGTTCCGCGAGCTCAGGATCCCCAATATGTACCGCGGGCGCATCCACCTCAACGCCCGAGCCGGAACGCTCCCAGGGCGAGACCAACGGCGGCAGCCCGGACTCGTTGAGGAGCGCAGCCAAGCCATTCGGCAACGCCGCCAGGCGCGAAGGCGCCACCGCATTCAGCGAGCTCAGCACGCGCGATTCACGCAGCGCCTGCCCCGGCTGGCCTCCCAAATTGGAGGCCAGGGGCAAGGACACCAACCAAATCACCACGATGGCCGCCGCAGCTTGGAACACCGCGCCAATCGACGAATCCACGCGCTGCCCCGACCGCGTACGCATGCGGTCCCGCAGCGCCATGCCAAGCGACGTCCCCACCAGCTGCCCCAGCCCCACCAGCAAAATGAGCACGCCGACGGCCAGCAAGAAGCGCACGGCCGCCTGGTCAGTCAGGCCCATCGCCAGCGGGGCCAGCACGGTTCCCAGCACCAGTCCCGCGATGATTCCCACCGCCGCGAGGACCGCTGCCAAAGCCCCCTGCCGCCAGCCCACGCGCACGGCGAGGAGCACGGCAATCACGATCAGAACGTCAACGACTAAGGACACAGAGGGGATACTTTCTTAAGGGCTGAAAGGAGCAGAACTAGCCTATCTTCTCATTATTCGAAGAGCGATCGAGTGAGTCACGCAGATCATGAACCAGATTCTTATCCCATTCCACGCTCCAGCCCGCGTGGTCCATGAGCCCGGATAGCACTCCCGCAGTAAATCCCCACACCAGGTATCCGCGTGTCCGAAACGCCGGCCCCTTCCACCGGCTAAAGCCCACCATCAGGCGGTTGGCAGGATCCACCAGCTCCCGCAGCGGGACGGTAAAGACGTCGTCGGTTTCTTCCGGACTCGCCGGCCACACGGTGCCCGGTTTATGCCAGTACGCCAAGACAGGGCTCACGGTGTTGCCGGTCGCCGGGATATCTAGCTTGCCCCACTGTTCAAGAGGGGTAACGGTGGAGCGGTCGAGGCCGGTTTCTTCTTCGGCTTCGCGCAGGGCGGCGTCGACAAGCGAAGTGTCCTCTTCATCCTTGCGCCCACCAGGAAATGCAATCTGGCCGGAGTGCGAGCGCATCGAGGGCGAACGGTGCGTGAGCAGCACCTCGCCATCCTCAAAACTCGTACCCTTCAGCAGCACCAACACTGCCGATTCGCGGCGGCGCCGAGCGGCCGGGAGGTGACGGATGAGGTGCTCTTGTACCTTGCCGGCATCAACCCCGAGCGCGGGGTGCAGCCACTCAGGGGCGTGCGCAGGAAACAGTCGGCTCATTTAAGAACCTCCTCGACGGCCTCCTCCAATTCTTTGGCGGAGGTAAAGGGTTTAATAAACTTCTCTTCCACCTTGCCATCGCGCACCACGAGGGTGATGGGGATGACGCCCGGCAGCCCGAGCTCGCCAGCAAAGGTCCCATCCTCGTCCTGGTAGCTGGGAATATCGACCTGCAGATCGCTCAAAAGCGCCGCACCGTTGGCGGCGTTGGCGTCCGCATGCACGCCGACGACATTCCACGTGGAGTGCGAGCGCGCAAGGTCTTCGAAGAAGGGCAGCTCCGTGCGGCACGGTTCACACCACCATGCCCACACCGTGACGATCTGGACGTCTTTGGCCGCCGCTGTACCGGCCGCGCCCAGGCAGGGAAGGTCCACACCAGCGATCGGCCCTTCGGGGCACTTGGGACGCTTGGCTACCTCTTGCTCCTGTACCTCGGGGACAGGGACTTCCGGCTCATCATCCTCAAGGAGATTCACCACGCCGACGAATGCGAGTGCTGCCAGCGCAACAATGGCAACGATGCTCGCCTTCACGTATCCAGGCCACCGAGAATATTGGCTCATTGCTCCACCTTAACCCCGCGACGGGCACCATGGCGCAAGGACGCAGGCCGCGCACTTCGGCTTCCGGGCGGTGCACACGCGCCGCCCGTGGAGGATGAGACGGTGTGAAAACACTGTTTGCTCCTCTTCGGGCACGCGCTTGGCGACGTCCCTCTCAATCGCCCGCGGCGTCTTTGCCCCAGTCAGACCGAGCCGCTGGCTTAAGCGCGTGACGTGGGTGTCCACCGTGATCCCCGGTAGCCCAAAGGCATTTCCGCGCACCACCAGTGCGGTTTTGCGGCCAACTCCTGGCAGGGAGGTGAGCTCGTCGATCCCTTGGGGCACCTGCCCGTCGAAATCCGCAACAAGCTTCTCCCCGATGCCCAGCAAGTGGCCGGCCTTCGCGCGCTGAAAGCCGAGTGGGCGGAGAATGCGCTCGAGATCGGAGCGGTCCGCGGCTGCGTAATCCGGTGCGGAGGGATAGGCAGCGAAAAGCTCCGGGGTCACCTGATTGACACGGGCATCCGTGCACTGCGCGGAGAGAACCGTCGCTACGAGCAGCTCCAGCGGGGAGGTGAAATCCAACTCACAGTCGGCGTCGGGATATTCCTCCGCGAGGGCTGTACGAATATGGACAATGCGCGCTGCCTCGGTATCGTCGTCATGCGGTGTGGAAAGGTCAGGGGACATAGAAGTAACTCTAGTGACGGCGGTTAGAATGGGAAGCATGATTTCACTCGTCCTCTTCGTGCCGCTGTGCCTCGCGCTCTTTGCCATTCTCATGGAGAAGCTAGAAGCGACGGCCTTCGAGGATTAACCACGGCGTGTGATTATTTTTCACGTTGGTGGAAATAGTGACTAATTACACTGTATGATGTTGTGCAGTGCCTCGTGGCGCACTGGAGTCTAGGTGCGTCAACATAAACCAAACCAGCTTGTGTCCCAGTGTATTCCGGGCTGCGCAGGCTTTAAGGAGTAACAGTGGAAGGCGTACAGGATATCCTCTCCCGCGCTGGTATTTTCCAGGGCGTCGATCCGGTAGCAGTACAGAACCTTATTGAGCAGATGGAAACCGTCCGTTTCCCGCGCGGCACCACCATTTTTGAGGAAGGTGAGCCGGGAGACCGCCTCTACATCATTACCTCGGGCAAGATTAAGCTCGCCCGCCACGCCCCGGACGGCCGCGAGAACCTGCTGACCGTGATGGGCCCGTCCGACATGTTCGGCGAGCTCTCCATCTTCGATCCGGGCCCGCGCACCTCTTCTGCCGTGTGCGTCACCGAGGTTACCGCCGCCACGATGAACTCTGAGATGCTCAAGCAGTGGGTAGCCGATCACCCGGCGATTGCCCAGCAGCTGCTGCGCGTGCTGGCCCGCCGCCTGCGCCGCACCAACGCCAACCTGGCGGACCTCATCTTCACCGACGTTCCAGGCCGCGTGGCTAAGACCCTGCTGCAGCTGGCGAACCGCTTCGGTGTACAGGAGGGTGGCGCGCTCCGCGTGAACCACGACCTCACCCAGGAAGAGATCGCCCAGCTCGTCGGAGCTTCCCGCGAGACCGTGAACAAGGCGCTGGCCACCTTCGCTCACCGCGGGTGGATCCGCTTGGAGGGCAAGTCGGTGCTCATCGTTGACACCGAGCACTTGGCCCGCCGCGCGCGCTAGGTCTTCAAGGCCGAACCTACATATGCTGCCTCCGGGCGGCTTTGGCCCAATGCAAAATCCCCCGAGAATTTCTCGGGGGATTTTCCTATGCGGTGTTTTACTTCTGAGCCGCGAGGTACTTCAGCGCAGTGCGCGTAGATTGCTCGGCGGCGTGGCGAAGGACCGGGTCGACGTCGTCATACATCTCATCGACGAGCGTCTTGACGTCGACATCCTCACCAAGGCGCCCGCGGACCTCCTTAATCTGGTCCAGGCGGTGGTGACGGCGGTCAATGTACTTACGGGCAACCGCGGAGGTGTCCTCCAAGTCCGGGCCGTGCCCTGGGAAAAGCGCTACATCCTTGCCACGCTCTTCGAGAAGATCCAATGTCTTCAGGTAGGCGCCCAAATCACCATCGGTCTCAGACAGCAGCACGGTGTGGCGGCCTGCGATGGTATCGCCGGTCAGAATGCCCTCCAGCATGGAGTTCTTCGCTTCCGCCGACCACACGAAGAAGCAGGTCGAATCTGCGGTATGGCCCGGGGTATGGACCACCTCAAGCTGAGGGGTGATGCCGTCGACGGTGATCACTTCACCGTCGACAAGCGCGTCCCCTCCGTTGCAGTAATTCGGATCGAAAGAGCGGATGGGGGCGCCGGTGAGCTGGCGCAGACGCTGGGCGCCCGATGCGTGATCATCGTGGCGGTGGGTAAGAAGAATCAACGCCACCTCGCCCGCTTTCGCGGTCACAACGTTGAGGTGACCTTCATCCTCCGGGCCCGGATCGACCACAATGGCGCGGGAATCTTCTCCGGCGCGGATGATCCACGTATTGGTGCCCTCCAAGGCGGTGTAGCTGGGGTTATCACACAGCACGACACCGACGGACTGGCTCACGGGACGCAGTTGGCTATATGCAGGATGCTCCATGGTTCTAACCCTATCCGATTACTCAGCGATTTCTACGATGATTTCAATCTCAACGGGGGAATCCTTCGGCAAGACCGCTACCCCCACCGCAGAACGCGCGTGGATTCCAGCGTCCCCGAAGACCTCACCGAGGAAATCCGAGGCACCGTTGATAACTGCGGCCTGATCCGTGAAAGAGGGATCCGAAGCTACGAAACCGACTACCTTTATCACGCGGGTAATGCGGTCAAGCCCCACGAGGCCATCGATTGCAGCCAATGCGTTCAGCGCCGCCGTGCGCGCCAATTCCTGCGCCTTGTCGAGGCTTACCTCTGCGCCGACCTTGCCGGCGGCAGGCAATTCTCCGCCCACAACGGGCAGCTGGCCAGATGTCCAGACCTGGTTACCCACTTGGGTAGCCGGGATGTAGGACGCGAGAGGAACAGCGACGGAAGGCAGCTCGACGCCGAGCTCTTCAAGGCGGGCAAGCGCACCCATTAGGATTCCTCCAAAGGGCGCTTGAAATAGGCGACAACGTTCTCCGGGTTCATGCCCGGGGTGATGGTGACGAGCTCCCAGCCGTCCTCACCCCAGGAATCGAGGATTTGTTTCGTCGCGTGCGTAAGAACCGGCGCGGTGGCATATTCCCATTTAGTCATGGAATCAATGCTACTAAATACCGATGAGTTCGCCACCCTCAGCAAGGTAGTGAGCCCAGCTAGTGATGTGCGGGTTCTTGCGCAGAAGCGCGCGGCGCTGGCGCTCCGTAAGGCCGCCCCACACGCCAAACTCCACGCGGTTATCCAGAGCATCCGCGCGGCACTCATTGAGCACCGGGCAGTGGCGGCAAATCACCGCAGCTTTTCGCTGCTCAGCACCTCGCACGAACAGTGCATCGGGGTCACCGTTGCGGCACTTAGCTTGGGTAACCCACTCACCACGCTCAGAAGTTAGCGAGGCATTCTTTAGCATTGTGGACCGTCCTGCACCTTTGACACTGACTGTCACGGCTAGGTAACTCCTTCCAAGCTCACCCCCGTCGAAGCTGAAGATCGTGAATAACCCTCTACTCGACGGAATATTATGTACCATTGGTAAGTCTATTCACAGACCGGTATCCCTGTCTAACAGGTCACACTTTAGGGGGGTCTCCCGGATCTGCACCTGAACCACTAGTGTGTGGAGGGTGACTGTGATCAAATCCCTGGGAAAGCTCGTCCTGTCCACAGCACTGGTCGGCGTCCTCATCGCGCTGGCCATCGCCCCCGTCGCCGGCGTTAGTGGCGTTGCCGTGGCCAGGACGAACGACACGATGCAATCGGACATCCAGGATCTCACCAACGGCGAGGCCCCTGGCGTGAGCACCATCTTGGATGCCAAGGGCAACACCCTTGCCTATATCTACGAGCAACGCCGCCATCCGGTGCAGCCGGATGAAATCTCGGATGCCATGAAGCAAGCGGTCGTGGCCATCGAGGACCGCCGTTTCTATGAGCACGAAGGTGTCGATCTGCAGGGCAATCTGCGCGCTTTGTGGACCAATTTGTCCGCAGGCGGCGTCTCCCAGGGTGCATCGACGCTGGACCAGCAGTATGTAAAGAACTATCTCCTCTTGGTCAATGCAACGACCGACGAGGAACGCCAGGCCGCGACGGAACAGTCCGTAGCCCGCAAGCTGCGCGAGATGCGCATGGCCACGGATATCGACGCCAAGCTGTCCAAGGATGAGATTCTGGCTAATTACCTCAACCTCGTGCCCTTTGGTAACCACGCCTATGGCGTTGAGGCTGCGGCCCGCACCTACTTTGGTACCAGTGCCGAGAACCTCACGGTGCCGCAGGCAGCGATGCTCGCCGGCATGGTGCAGTCCTCGGAGTATCTCAACCCTTACACCAATGAGGAAGGCGTCATCGAACGCCGCAACATGGTGCTCCAGGCCATGGCCGACACCGGCTCCCTCTCCCAGGAGGACGCCGATTCCTTTGCCCAGGAACCCCTGGGTGTATTGGATAGCCCCGATACCCTGGCCAATGGCTGCATCGGCGCGGGCGATCGCGGTTTCTTCTGCGACTACGTGCTGGAATACCTCGACGAAAAAGGCATCGACCGCGAGCACCTGACACGCGGTGGCCTGACCATCAAGACCACGCTTGACCCCGATGTCCAGGACCAGGCGCTCAACGCGGTGCGCAGCCATACCGCCCCGGATGCGGAAGGCGTGGCGGAGGTCATGAACGTCATCCAGCCCGGCACCAGTACCCGCAAGGTGCTGGCCATGGTCTCGTCGCGCACCTACGGGCTCGACCTCAACAACAACGAAACCCTCCTCCCCCAGCCGAATTCGCTAGTGGGCAACGGTGCCGGTTCGGTGTTCAAGCTCTTTACTGCCGCGGCCGCCTTGGAGGCAGGCTACGGCATTAAGGACAAGCTGGCTGTGCCTAAGCGCTACGAGGCGGAAGGGCTAGGATACGGCGGCGCTGCTAACTGCCCGCCCAACAAGTACTGCGTGGAAAACGCCGGCAGCTATGCCCCCACGATGACTATGCAGGACACGCTGGCCTACTCCCCCAATACCCCTTTCATCCAGCTCACCGAGCAACTGGGCGTCGAGCGCTTGGTCGACATCGCCGTCAAGCTCGGCCTGCGTTCTTATGAGGAACCCGGCAGCTACGACGGCGAGACTTCCATCGCCAACCACATCAAGGAATCCAACCTGGGTTCCTTCACACTCGGCCCCACAGCAGTGAACGCGCTGGAGCTGTCCAATGTGGGTGCGACGGTGGCCTCGCAAGGCATGTGGTGCGAGCCGAACCCCATCGAGGAAGTCACGGACTCCCACGGCAACGAGGTCTACCTCAAACACACGCCGTGCGAGCGCGCAGTGGGCAAGGAAGTAGCCAAGGCCCTGGAAAACAACATGACGGCCGATACCGAAAAGGGCACCGCTGCCGACTCGGCACGCGCTGCCGGCTTCAGCGGTCAGGCCGCCGCCAAGACCGGTACCACGGAGTCCAACCAGTCCTCGGCTTTCTTGGGCTTCAACTCGGCCGTCGCTGCCGCACCGTATATCTACAATGACGGGACCACCACGAGCCCGCTGTGCACCGGCCCCGTGCGACAGTGCGCCAGCGGCAACCTCTTTGGCGGCAAGGAGCCGGCGGCAACCTTCTACACGATGGCCGCGCGCGTTCCCGCGGCACAGAAGGGCACGGTGCCGGACTATGACCGCGCCTATGACTCCGGTACGGTATCGCCGCTTATCGACGGCCTGAAGGGCAAGTCCGAAAGCCAAGCCCGGTCCGCTCTGGAGAAGGCCGGCTTCGTAGTGAAAACCACCGAGGTTCCCGCCCCCGGTGTGGGCTACGGCAAAGTGGTTCGCGTCATCACCGGCCCATCCGGCGCAAAGAAGGGTTCGGAGGTCACGCTCCAGCTTTCCGACGGCTCCGCAAGCGACTCCTCTTCCGCGAACTCGGACCAAGCAGCTTGGGACTCCACCTACGGCGCACCCCCTGCCCCAAGCGGTGACGGCGCCGGCACTGGTGGCGGCCAGCCCTCGCAGTCTGAGCCGCTATTCAGCCAAGAAGACGTCGACCGCTTCACGAATGACGTGCGGAGCTTCTTCGGGCTCTAGTGCCGAGCGCTAAAGCGTGAATATCGAGCTAAAGCGTAGAACGGACTAGAGCGGGCGCGCTAGGGCGGGAACACTAGCGCGCGAGAAGGCGGGCTCTAGTTAAGGGCGGCCTTCACTGCGGTAGACAGGCGCTTGCCGTCGGCGCGGCCGGCGGCCTTAGCGGTGGCCACCTTCATGACGTTGCCCATCTGCTTGATGGTCACCGGCTCGCCGGAATCCTTCTCAACCTCGGCGATAGATTCAGCGACGAGGGTGTTCAGGGAGTCGTCGTCAAGCTGCTCTGGTTGGTAGGCCTCGAAGAAGGGGACGTCGGCAAGCTCTTCCTCCGCCAGCTCCGGGCGGCCATTTTCTGCGTAGACCTCTGCGGATTCGCGGCGCTTTTTAATCTCGCGGGCGATGACCTTGAGGATGTCCTCATCGGTAATCTCATGGCGAGAACCAGTCGTTTCCTCCGCCTGGATGGCAGACAGCAGAGAACGGATGGCGCTCGTACGGGCCTTGTCCTTGGCCTTCATCGAGGTCTTGAGGTCAGCACGGATAGTTTCTTTCAACTCACTCATGCCCTTCAATCTACGCCTGCCGGCCCAGGTAGTGTGGTGAGAGTGAAGATTTACCCTGTCCTTGGCGGACTCGCCGCCGCTGGTCTGGGCACTGCCGCATGGGCGCATTCAGAGCTCACCAAGTTCGAGCTCAAGGAGTACACCCTGCCGCTACTGGAGCCCGGTACGCTGCGCGAGGAGTCCGAGTTTCGTATCCTGCACGTGTCCGACCTCCACATGATTCCGGGCCAACGCGCCAAAATCGAGTGGGTCTCGGGGCTTGATGCCCTTGACCCGCACTTGGTGATCAACACCGGTGACAATCTCTCCGACGAGCGCGCCGTCCCCGAGGTACTCCGCGCCCTGGGCCCGTTGCTGAGCCGCCCGGGCATGTTCTGTTTTGGTACCAACGACTACTGGGCGCCGCGCATCCCGAATCCCTTCAACTACCTGGTCGGAAAGAAGAACGAACCTTCCTACGTGAACCTGCCCTGGAAGGGCATGCGCGCGGCCTTCCTCGAGCACGGCTGGCACGACGCCAACCAGGCCCGCGTAGAGTTCAAGGTCGGCGACGTCCGCCTCGCTGCCGCCGGCGTGGATGACCCACACCACGACTTGGATGACTACTCAGAGATTGCCGGTGCGCCGAACGAGGACGCCGACCTTTCCCTGGCACTACTGCATTCCCCGGAACCCCGCGTCCTAGAGAAATTCGCCGCCGACGGCTACCAGCTGTCCCTGTCCGGGCACACGCACGGCGGCCAGCTCTGCCTGCCTTTCAAGGTAGCGGGCTCGCGCTCCATCGTGACCAATTGTGGCATCGACCGCGTTCGCGCGGAGGGCCTGCACCGTTTCGGAGAGATGTACATGCACGTCTCCAACGGACTGGGCACCTCGAAGTTCGTTCCCTTCCGCGTGTTCTGCCGCCCGTCGGCCACTCTCCTGCACATCACCGAAAAGGCCGCCTAGGGATACCCCCTCCACGCTGCCGTTTTGTCCTTTCAGGCTGGGGTGCGTTACAGTAATCCGGTACCGCTTAGAGCGAGACACCGGGATATGGCGCAGCTTGGTAGCGCGCTTCGTTCGGGACGAAGAGGTCGCAGGTTCAAATCCTGTTATCCCGACCACAAACCCGCAGGAAACTGCGGGTTCTTTTGTGTTTTCACCGAGCAGCAGGTGCCGACGGGCAGAGCCGCCTGCCCCGCCTAGAAACTCGAAGAACCACCGGAACCGGAAAAGCCCGAGCTAAAGCCACTATTGACGCCACCGCTGCTGGAGGAGCTTTCGCGGGCGGTGGTGGCATCGCTGTCCCAGGTGCTCACAACGTAGAAGGGCACGTAGCCGTGGTAGCCGGAACCGGCGAAGAAATTGGAGTCATAGATACGCGTGCGCTCCGGCCGCTCATCGGCCTCGTTGCGCTTCTGCAGCTGCGCCTGCAGGTGCTCCGAGAGCAACGCCGAGCGGTCCAAGAGCTCCAAGTAGCGCTCCATGAACTGCGGGTGGTTTGGCTCCTTGGACAAGGCCACGGCGGCGTCCTCCAGCTCCTTGGTGTGACGCTCAAGCGCCGAGTCGATATCCGCAGCCAAGTATCCTGCCTGGGCCAGGTCTTTGCCCAACTCGTAGAGCTCGAAGCGGCGGGCATCGACATCAGCGTCTTCGATTCGGTGCAGCTTTTCAATGTTGACTTCGGCGGTTTCCACGCGCTCACACAGTTCGCGCGCGTGAGCGATGGGTTCGGCATGCGAGCGGAACTGGTCATCCGGCGCGTCAGCCGGTATCGACATCAGCGAGCCTACTTGGGAGTCGATAGCGAGGAAGTCATCGCGCAGACCCTCCCAGTCCTCACGTAGGCGCTCATCTACCAGCCCCGATTGCAGCGAGTGCGCCCGGATATCGATCTCCCTCAGGCGCTGCGCCACATCGGTATAGGTCTGCGACACGTAGTCCCAATCCTCGCGCGCCTGCTGCGCCTTCTTCTGCCGGCTGCGACGAGCACCGCCGACGATGCCCGCGCCCGCGCCACCAACGCTCAGTCCCGCCGCCCCCAGGCCAATGGCCGCCCCAATGCGCCCATTTTTCGCGCTCTCATACTGGGTATCCGCAGCACGGTCCACATCGATCGCTGCCGCCGCGCCTGCAAAAAGACCAGCGGGAATGTTGTCATCCCGCACGCCCGGCTTAATGGCTTCGATGGACTGCTCCAAATGGCTGTCACCCTTGCGCAGCTTCATCCGATCGGCCACGTCCTCACCCGCGAAGATGAAGGCCTGTCGCGGGTCAAGGCCTACGCCGACGAAGACCTGACCATCGGCAAACTTGTCCTTGCCAATGAGCTCCGGGTGATGATCGCGCAGGTACGCCTCCACGGAGTCGTTGACGTTTTCTTTGTTCTTGGCAAAGACCATGTAGTGCAGCCCCTGGACCACGTCGGGGGCGGCGATCCGGGAGACATCGCCGAGCATGCGCTCTTCTTCCTCCGGGGAAAGCACATCGTCTGGGTCCATGATGTCGGCCTGCACCTCACGCTGCGCGGGCTGCATGAGAAAATCGGAGCGCTCCGGCTCATCGAAGACCGCCAAGCTCGTACCCACACCGATTCCCCCAAGCAGCAACCCGCCCACCAGGGCCGTACCAATAATCGCGCCAACGGAGGTTATTTTGGGGCCGCGGCTGGCAGCAAAAGGTTTGATATCGCGGGAGTCGGTCACGGTGAGCCTCCAATTCCGGAGCGGTCGTTTCCGCCAACTTTACCCCCACAATTGGAAACGACGCGGTGCCCCTACAGCAGCCGCGTCGCCCCTATTCCCTATCACTCACAACGGATTGGAGAAACCGTTTGCCTACCCCCTAAGTAGGCTTTGTGAGCGCCTCTCACTCTAGCACTCTTTTCATTCACAGCGGTAGCAAAATCTGGAAATGCACGTAACGTATCTTGACACTTATGCGATGTGCCGTCCGCAGACCTGTGAACTAGGCCTTTTCTTTGCCTTCCCGCCCGGCGGGTGCGCCTACGAGCACGAAGGCCGCGACCGCGATCACCCCCAAAATAGCCAGGGCTGTCCACAGCTGCGGGGACTGCCCACCATTGCCCGCCACGGTAATGGCGGAGGTTGCCCATTGCATGGGGAAGAGGTGCACGAGCGCGCTCATCGCGGCGTTGAGATCGGTGCCGGTCGACGCCGCCTTCCACGCCCATCCCACGACGCCGACCTGTGCGACAGCAAGCACACTTCCCAGGAACCAGCCGCCCGCACCAAGCCAGCGCACCAGCGCGAACACCATGCTTGCCGACGCCACCCCAGCCCCCGCCGCCGCAAGCCCCGCCCAGGCCACCGCGGCCGCGGTCACGCCGGTAGCCAAAAGAGCCACGAGCAGGCCCACGACAACACCGATGAGCACCGCTCCGCCGAGCAGCACGAGGATACGGCGGTCGACGCGCGTGAGCAGAGCACCAATAACGCCCCCGCCCAGAACCGCAATAGCCGCAAGGAGCATAGCGACGATGGGGCTCAGCAGCTGAGCGGGCTCGGCACCGGCCTCAGCGGGCCCGGCGACGGTCGGCATCGCACGCTGCGCTCCCTGCACCTTGGTCTGATTCTGCTTGGCCATGCCGTCGACCTTTTCTGCTCCTTCCACAAGCTTGTCCACGCCCTTAAGAGCCTCATCGACCTTGGCATTGAGCTCGCCAATGCCAGCATTGAGCTGTTGTGCGCCCTCCGTGGCTTGGTAGACACCATCGTGATAGGCATAGCCGCTCACGGACAACTGGTTGGAAAGCTCGCGCGAGCCATCCTTCAACTGCGTCAGTTGGTCCTGAATGGACTGATCAAATTGGAAGTTCTCCACTTGGCTGCGCAGATCACCGAGCTGCGCGCGGATGTTCTTTGCCTCCGCCGAGTTATTCCCTTCCAGGTCTTTGAGGGTGCCGTCGATTGCCTGCAGGATCTGTCCGCGAACCACCCCGAGACCGATGACTTGGTCGACGGCTCCGCCGACGCCGTCAGCCAGCTCAGTAGCACCGTTGCCCAGCTGCGCGGTGCCGGACTGCAGCTGCACAAGCCCGTCATAAAGCTCTTGCGAGCCGCCAGCCAGCTTGTCTACTCCGCCGCCGAGCTCACCGGCGCCATCCTGCAGCTCGCCGGTGCCATCGGCAAGCTGCTGCGCGCCATTAGCCAGGAAGCCGGCCTGGGCATTGGCTTCGGAGAGGGCTCGGGCGACGTCGTAAAGCTCAGCCGGATCGATGGTGCCATCGCTGGGCGCACCCGCCTGTTCCTGGGACCAGGTCTCGGCTGGTTGCCATTCGGATACGGCGGCGACGGCCGCGCCGATGATGAGCGGCAGGATGAGCACGAGGGTGAGGATAAGAGCGCGGGCGCCAATTTTCCGGTTGGCATCTGCAGGGCTGGCTAGGCGTGAGGTCATGTAAAAGAAACTATCGTTCACGCTGCGCAAAAGCGGTCAGGCGCGCGGAAAAGCCCCGCCAGGAACTAGCTTTAATGAACTAGACCGGCGGGGCTTTTGAAGCCACGAGATTAACTCACTGAGGTGGTATTACTCCTTTTCAGCGAAAAGCTCGCGCACGCGCTTGCCCAGCTGCGGGGAGACAGCATCCCAGTAAGCGTAAACGCGCTCCTCGGTCTCCGGGGACACGCCTGCCATGGCATTGGTGATGTTGTCTGCCAGACGCTCCTTGGCACCATCGTCGTAGACGTTCTCGTACAGGTCGGTGGCCTGTATGGTGTCATTGTCTTCAGCGTGATGGACGTAGGGCGCGCGAACCAGGTCGATACCTGCCGGGTCCGGGTTTACGTAGAGGTCCGGCGCGGTGGTGGTCTCCTGCTCCTTGAAGCGCAGGTTCTCATCACCGTCGAGGTAGCCGCCGCCCTTGGCGTGACGGTTCGGGGAGTAGACCGGATCCTCCGGAGCGTTGAACAGGTACTGCATCGGCCCCTCATGCTCATAGGTGTTGACCTGGTTGAGCGGCTGGTTCACCGGCAGCTGCTTGTAGTTCGGTCCAATGCGGTAGCGCTGCTGGTCGGAGTATGCAAAGACGCGTGCCTGCAGCATCTTATCCGGGGACAGGCCAATGCCCGGGACGATGTTAGACGGATCCAGGGCAACCTGCTCAATCTGCGCGAAGAAGTTGCGCGGGTTGCGGTTGAGCACGAAGTATCCGACATCTACCAGCGGGTAATCCTTCTTGGACCAGGTCTTGGTGAGGTCGAAGGGGTTGAAGCGGTACTCCTCAGCCTCCGCCACCGGCATGATCTGAACCTTGACGTCCCAGACCGGGAAGTTGCCTTCCTCGATGGCGTTGTAGAGGTCCTCGCGGTGGTAGTCCGCGTTCTTACCAGCGATCTCCGTGGCTTCGGCGTCGGTGAAGTTCTCCACACCCTGGCGAGTCTTGAAGTGGTACTTCACCCAGAAGGCATCGCCGGACTCGTTGACCCACTGGAAGGTGTGGGAGCCGTAGCCGTTCTGGTGGCGGGTGGTCTTCGGGGTACCGCGGTCACCCATGAGGTAGGTCACCTGGTGGGTGGTCTCCGGGTTGCGGGTCCAGAAATCCCACTGCATGTCAGCATCGCGCAGGCCGTTGGCGCCCAGACGCTTCTGGGAGTGGATGAAGTCGGGGAACTTGATGCCATCACGAATGAAGAAGACCGGGGTGTTGTTGCCCACGATGTCGTAGTTGCCGTCCTCAGTGTAGAAGCGCAGCGCGAAGCCGTGGACGTCACGCCAGGTATCCGGGGAGCCCTGCTCGCCGGCAACGGTAGAGAAACGGCCCATCATCGGGGTCACGGTGCCCTTCTGGAAGAGCTTTGCCTTGGTGTAGGCGGAGACATCCTCGGTAACATGCAGCTCACCAAAAGCGCCGTGGCCCTTAGCGTGCGGGGTGCGCTCCGGCACGCGCTCGCGGTTGAAGTGCGCCAGCTTCTCAATCAGGTGGATGTCATTGAGCACTACCGGGCCGTTCTGGCCAACGGTGATGCTGGTGTTCTCAGTAGCAACCGGCTGACCGGACGGGCGGGTAGTGTTCGGGCCGCCCGGGGCGCGCTGCCCCTTGTCTAGAACCTTGTCTGCCGCGGACTCATTCGAAGCGTTAGTCATGGGGTTAATGCCTCCTAGATCGGTTGATAATTTGCTTTACATTATCAATCACGGACCTTTCATAGACTACCCATAAAAAATGACCTGCGCAACAGTTTTTAAGGTTGCCAGAGGTCATAGCCTTAACACCGAGGTGTCCAAATCCCACCTCCCCGACTGGTAAGTTATGGGAGGTGAAACGACACTCCGAGCGCGACGATGCGCGCGTCACCGACCTCGCCCTCAAGGCAGGCCGCGGCGATCGCGCAGCCCTCACGGAGTTCATCAAGTCCACCCAGGATGATGTCTGGCGCTTACTCGCCCACCTCGGCGGCCCCGACATCGCAGACGATCTCACCCAAGAGACATATCTGCGCGTCATCGGCGCACTCCCCCGCTTCGCCGCCCGTTCCTCAGCGCGCACATGGCTGCTTTCGCTTGCTCGCCGCGTATGGGTAGACAACATCCGCCACGACATGGCCCGCCCACGCAAGTCCAGCACCGAGTACGAGGATGCCGCCGCCCTTGCTGCGACTCCCGAAAACGCCGGAACGTGGAGCGAGTGGATCGACGCCCGCGCACTTATCGACGCCCTCCCAGAAGACCGCCGCGAAGCCCTCATCCTGACCCAAGTTCTGGGCTATACCTACGAGGAGGCCGCGAAGATCGCCGGGGTCCGCGTGGGCACTATCCGCTCCCGCGTGGCCCGCGCTCGCAAGGACTTAATCGACCAACGCGGCTAATCGTTATCGAGCCGTTACAAATCGGCTTGGCCGGTCATAGAACCTGCACCTACATGCACCAAACGGCAAATTCTCGCGCCCCCGTCACCGCCCATCCTGGAAGAAACCGCGGTCCCAGCTGGAAAATACCTATCGAACACACTTAATATTTTTCGAGGCACACGTGATAAATCGATAGTCGAACCGGGCCCGCGAGGCTTTCCCATTTGCCCGCACCACACCTTGGGTAGTGATGGCATCCCCCGGCGCGTGTGAGATTGAGAGACCTCTTTACTTTATGTGGAAACGCGCAGCGGCCATTTCCATGGCCTTCATTGGTGTCGTCGTCGGCGCCGGTTTTGCCTCCGGCCAGGAAGCAATCCAGTACTTCGTGGCTTTCGGAAACATGGGCCTATGGGGCGTACTCCTTGCAGCCGCCCTCATGATCATTACTGGTGTAGCCATTTTGCAGCTCGGTTCCTATTTTCAGGCCGACGAGCACACAGCCGTCTACGACAAGATTAGTGGCCCCATCGTCTCCCGGGTGCTGGACTGGGGCACCCTAGCCACCCTGTTCTCCATCGGCTTCGTCATGTTCGCCGGTGGTGGCTCGACCATCAGCCAGCAGTTCGACGGCGTGCCCATCTGGGTGGGTGGGGCCGTGATGCTCGTGCTCGTCCTGCTGGTGGGTCTCCTTGACGTGGATAAAGTCAGTTCTGTTATCGGCGCGATTACGCCCTTCATCATCATCTTCGTGGTTCTGGCCACCGGTTACACCATCATCGTGACCGACGTCGACTGGTCGAGCGCCAACGATTATGCCGTCACCCACGTGGAAAGTCCCCTCAACAACTGGTGGCTGGCCGCACTAAACTACACCGGTCTCAACGTCATGTGCGCGGTCTCGATGTCCATCGTCATCGGCGGCAACATCCTGGATAACCGCGCCGTCGGTGTCGGCGGCCTCATCGGTGGCTTCTTCTACCTGCTTCTGCTTGCCCTCCTCGTGGTTTCCCTCTACATGGTGGCGCCGGATGTGCACAAGCAGGACCTGCCGGTGCTCTCGCTAATCCATAACGTGAACCCGGCCCTGGCTTACTTCATGACCTTCATCATCTATGGCATGGTCTTCAACACCGCCATCGGCATGTTCTACGCCATGGGCAAGCGCCTGACCCGCAAGAAGCCGAAGCTCTTCTACCCCGTCTACGCAGGCGCCTGTGTCGTCGGCTTCATCCTCTCTTTCATCGGCTTCAAGCAACTGGTCTCCAGTGTCTACCCGATTCTGGGCTGGATCGGCCTGCTCATGATTGCCGTCATGGTCATCACGTGGATTACCCAGCGTGACAAGATCACCTCTGAGTCTGACCGCCGCGTGCGCGCCCGCACCCTGGTCAAGCGCCGCCTGGACCCGCGCGAGCACTTCACCAAGAAGAACGAGCGCGAGCTGCGCAAGCTGGCAGCGGCCTCCAACATGGAAACTGAAGAGTTTGTCTCCACCGTCGCCGATGAGATCCATGAAGAACTCGAAGCTGACGATGAGATTGAATACGACCGCGAGGACCCGGATCCATCCGTGACCTTTGTGGAGCACACCAAGCCCGAGGTCCCGAAGGACTAGCGTTTCCCCGCTGACAGAAGAAAAGTCCGCTCCCAGAGTGATATCTGGGGCGGACTTTTCTTATTTATGCGGGTTCTAAAACTCGCTGCAGCTTTGCCTTTAAACTAGCAGCTCCGCAATCTGAATGGTGTTGAGCGCGGCGCCCTTGCGCAGGTTATCGCCGGAAACAACGAAGATGAGACCCTTGTTATCTTCCACCGTCTGGTCTTGGCGGATGCGCCCAACCAGGGAAAGGTCGATGCCTGCTGCCGCCAGCGGGGTCGGCACATCGACGACCTTGACGCCCGGCGCAGAGGACAGCACCTCGCGGGCCTGCTCCGGGGTAATCGGCTTCTCGAACTCCGCGTGCACCACCATGGTGTGACCGGTGAATACCGGGATGCGCACGCAGGTGCCAGAGACCTTCAGCTCCGGGATGCCCAGGATCTTGCGGGACTCGTTGCGCAGCTTCTGCTCCTCGTCAGTTTCTTCCGTGCCATCATCGACGAGGTTGCCAGCCAGCGGCAGCGCGTTATACGCAATCGGGGCGACGTAGGGGCCCAGATCCTCCTCGGAGACCTCGAGCGCCGAGCCATCGTGGACGAGCTCCACGCTGCGGTCACCGATGGACGCTACCTGCTTAACCAGGGTTTCCACGCCTGCCAAGCCGGAACCGGAAACGGCCTGGTAGGAGGCGACGCGCATGGTGGTGAGACCGGCGGCGTCGTGAAGCGCCTTCGTGACCGGCATGATCGCCATGGTCGTGCAGTTCGGGTTCGCGATAATGCCCTTCGGGGTGTTGCCCTTTTCCTGCGGGTTCACTTCCGAGACGATGAGCGGAACATCCGGGTCCTTGCGCCACGCAGAGGAGTTATCCACCACGATGGCACCGGCCTCGGCGAAGAGAGGGGCATACTCCTTCGAGGTAGCGCCGCCGGCGGAAAACACAGCGACGTCAATCCCAGCAAGGCTTTCAACGGTCTGCTCCGCCAAATCTTCCACGACAATCTTCTCCTCGCGGAAGGTGAGCTCCTGGCCCGCCGAACGCGCGGAGGCAAAGAAGCGAACCGTATCGGCCGGGAAGTTGCGCTCCTCCAAGAGGGTGCGCATCACGCGGCCGACCTGGCCGGTGGCGCCTACAACTGCAACAGTGGTCATGACCTTAACTCCTTAAACTTTAGCGTCCGGTACCAGCATAAACGGTGGCCTCTTCCTCGCCACCCAGCTGGAACTTCTCATGCAAAGCAATGGCTGCCTTATCGAGATCGGCCTCGCGGGTCAGCACGGAGATGCGAATCTCGGAGGTGGAAATGAGCTCCATGTTGACCCCAGCATCACGCAACGCTTCCGTGAAGTCGGCGGTGACACCCGGGTGGGACTTCATGCCTGCGCCGACGAGGGAGACCTTGCCCACCTGGTCGTCGTACAGCACGTTGGCCCAGTGGCCCTCCTCCTTGAGCTTGGCCAGGATCTCCATTGCCTTCGGGCCATCGGAGCGCGGGCAGGTGAAGGTGATGTCGGTGGTGCCGGACTCCAGGGAGGAGACGTTTTGCAGCACCATGTCGATGTTGATCTCAGCGTCCGCGATGGTGCGGAAGACCTTGGCTGCCTCGCCGGGGCGGTCCGGAATGCCCAAAACGGTGACCTTGGCCTCGGAACGGTCGGTGGCGATACCGGTAAGTACTGCTTCTTCCACGGGGATATCCTCCATTGATCCGGCAATCAGCGTGCCGGGGTCGGTTGAATAAGACGAGCGAACTCGAAGGGGAACGTTGAACGCGCGAGCGTACTCGACGCTGCGCAGGACCAGAATCTTGGAGCCGACGGCCGCCAGCTCCAACATCTCTTCAAAGGAAAGCTGGTCGAGTTTCTTGGCGTTATGGACGATGCGAGGGTCGGCGGTGTAGACGCCGTCGACATCGGAGTAAATCTCACACACATCGGCCTTAAGTGCTGCCGCCAGCGCCACCGCGGTGGTATCTGAACCGCCGCGGCCGAGGGTGGTGACATCACGCGATTCCTTATTGACGCCCTGGAAACCCGCAACGATGCAGATCTTGCCTTCTTCCAGCGCTTCGGTAAGGCGGCCCGGGGTGACGTCAACAATGCGGGCGTTTCCGTGGCGCTCGGTGGTGAGCACGCCGGCCTGGGAGCCGGTGAAGGATTGAGCCTGCGCGCCCAAGGACTCCACCGCCATGGCAACGAGCGCGTTGGAGATGCGTTCGCCAGCGGTCAGCAACATGTCCATCTCGCGCTGCGGCGGGACGGGATTGACCTGGGCGGCAAGGTCTAGGAGTTCATCGGTGGTATCCCCCATGGCGGAGCACACGACAACCACGTCGTTGCCCTGTTTCTTCGTCGCCACAATGCGCTCCGCCACCGCGCGAATGCGCTCTGCGCTTTCGAGGGAGGATCCCCCGTATTTCTGTACGACTAGGGCCACTGATGGTCCCACCTTTCCTGTTTGTGAGGGCCAATATCTGTTCACCGCCCAATACCTATAGACCGGCAGTCAACTCCTTTAGCCTACCGCCCTTTGGCTACCATCGAAACACGTACTGGGTATTAATTCCAGGTAGGGTAGAAACAGTGTTTTCAAACCTGGTCGCCATTGCGTTCGCACTGGCCTCGGCACTAGTCGTGGCCTGGGGAACTGTCATACGCCACCGCATCGTGTTGGACGCCAGCTCCCGCAGCGTCATGCGCACTGCAATTCGCACGCCCCTATGGTGGGTTGGCACCGGTGCCGCCGTTGTCGCCTATGCCTTGCAGCTCATCGCGCTCCATTTCGGCACACTGCTCATCGTGCAGCCCATCCTTGTCCTATCCCTCATGTTCACGCTGCCGCTTGCTGCATGGTATTCCCGCCGGCCGATGCCGCCGCGGGAGGTCTTCTGGTGCCTGACGCTGACCATCGCGGTGAGCATCATGGTGGTCTACGGGCGCCCCACCGCAGGCTTGACGACGCCCACCTGGTCCCAATGGTGGCCCGCCTTCGCCCTCGGCGCGCTGACACTCACCGCGCTCTTCGTGGCGGCCCATAACCGGCCGGAGGAATCCGCGCTGGCACTCGGCGCCGCCTGCGGCATCCTCTACGGCTACGTGGCGCTCGTAGCAAAAGCGGTGGTTGACGTCCTCTCCCACCAAGGCATCGCAACATTGCTAGCCAGCTGGGAGCTATACGCACTCATCGGACTAGCGGCTGCCGGCACGGTCATCCAGCAGTATTCCTTCCACGCCGGTGCCTTGGCGCACTCCCTTCCCGCCATGACCATCATGGAGCCCATCGTGGCTTTCGGCTTAGGCTACTGGGTCCTGGGTGAAAAATTTCAGGTCGAGAGCGTTGCGGGGTGGTGCGTGATGGGCGCTTCACTCATCATCATGATCGCGGCGACGATCGTCTTATCGCGCGTTCCGGTCAACCCGGGAAGCACTCAGCGCGCGGAGCAAAGCCCGCGCTAGATCGCCCACTCAAAGACCACCAGCATATACGCGGAGAACCACGCTGACCACAGGACCCATGCACCACAGGCAGCCCACAGCACGCGCGGCCGCAGGGCACTAGCCGCGCGCACAACCCACGGCAGGATCAAGATAATGGCGGGCAGGAGGAGACGCGGGCGCGAGTGCATGATGCCGTCGGAAAGCAGCACATTCGCGCAAAGCGCAGCACTAAACCACCAGGCCACCGGGGTAACCCTCCCCCATGCTGCCACCAGCAGCACAGGAACGCCCACGATCACCAGGGTGGTGAGCAGGTAGCCCACGTCGTTGTTCTCAGTCAGGGTTTCCCACACGAACTGCACGGTTGCCACACCGCCATCAAAGGTGGAATTCCAATGCTCAGTTTGAATCCCGAAGTAGCCACCAGCATCTGCCAAATAACGCTGCGTCCACAGTAGATATGCCGGTAGCGGGAGCGCTGCGACGACGACACCAAGCCACGCCTGCCAGGAGCGCCGCCCATAAATGAGCACCCACAGAGCAAAGACGGCGAGGAAGTCGACGGAGGTCAACCGAACGAAGGATAAGGCGAAGCCGAATGCCGCTGCACGCCACCAGGCGTGATCATCTAAGGCTATAAGCCCCCACACCACGAGGGCACCGAAAAGGGCCTCGGTATAGGGCATCGAAAATACGATAGACATCGGTGCGCTGCTCACCACGAGGGCCGCTGCACATTGCCCACGACGCTGCGCACCCACGCGCCGCGCCAAAACAATGACTCCGGCGGCCATGACTGCAGTAAGCACGGTGTTAACAATGAGCGCGGCTATCTCCAGACTGATTCCAGTCCAGCCCAGCACCCGCAGCAGCATGGGAAAGCCCGGAAAGAAAGCCATAGTGATTTCATGGACCGGGCCATCCGTGTTGATGTCGGCGTCGAAATACCCCGCGCGTGCGATTTCCAGGTAGTACTTGGAATCCCAGGCTGTGAGCCGATCCCACATTTCCTGTTCATTAACGGCGGCAATGACGCCGAGAACAGTGATACGCACTGCGGTGCCGACAACCGCGACCAGCACAGCAACCGACAGAAGCGCTAGCCTCCCCTGCGCACCTGCCGGGGAGGAAGCAGCTGATAAGGCGCCTTCTACTGCGGTATCCGCCCGAGGTTCCGGTCTCGTCTTTGTGGAGTTTTCTTCGTGCACGCCACACATCCTATCCACACCGCACCACATCCCAATATGTGAAATCAGTTGCCACACAATGAGAAGCGTTGTATTGTGGCTCACATGACTTTGCGGCACACTCTTCTCCTTAGTAGCCGCGGCGGGATTTAGGTTTGTAGCTTTACGGCCAGCGCCCCGTCGCGGAGCGTGGTGATGCCAACACACACCGAAGCTGGCCGTTCCCCACGATTCGCTCCACAGTTGCTCATCACAGCGACACAGCGAAACACACGCCTCACATAAGGAAGAGACCAACACTATGTCCCCCAACGATTCTTTCATCTCCGCTCCCCGCGAAATCACCACCCCAGCCGGCCCGCGCAATGACAACCAACCTGCCTGGAACAAACAGCGCGGTTCCTCGATGCCAGTTCACCGCTACCAGAGCTTCGCCGAAGAGGTCGAGCCGGTTAGCCTGCCTGACCGCACGTGGCCGGATAAGAAAATCACCGTGGCTCCGCAGTGGTGCGCGGTGGACCTGCGCGACGGCAACCAGGCCCTCATTGACCCGATGAGCCCCGAGCGCAAGCACCGCATGTTCGACCTGCTGGTCACGATGGGCTACAAGGAAATCGAGGTGGGCTTTCCTTCCGCCTCTCAGACGGATTTCGACTTCGTGCGCGAGATTATCGAGGGCAACAAGATTCCGGAAGACGTCACCATTCAGGTCCTGGTACAGGCCCGCGAGCACCTGATCCGCCGCACTTTCGAGGCATGCCAAGGCGCAAAGAACGTCATCGTGCACTTCTACAACTCCACCTCGAAGCTGCAACGCCGCGTGGTCTTCCGCAAGGACCGCCCGGCCATTAAGAAGCTGGCAACGGACGCTGCGGAGCTCATCAAGAGCATTGCCAAGGATTACCCGGACACCAACTGGCGCTGGGAATACTCGCCGGAATCCTTCACAGGAACCGAACTGGACTTTGCTGTTGAGGTCTGCGATGCCGTTGTCGACATCATGGAGGCAACTCCAGAAAACCCCATGATCATCAACCTGCCTTCCACCGTTGAGATGATCAGCCCGAACGTTTACGCCGACCAGATCGAGTGGATGCACCGCAACTTTGCTCGACGTGATTCCATCATCATGTCCCTGCACCCCCACAACGACCGTGGCGAAGGCATCGCCGCCGCTGAGCTGGGCTACATGGCCGGTGCAGACCGCATCGAGGGCTGTCTGTTCGGCAATGGTGAGCGCACCGGCAACGTGGACATCGTCACCCTGGGACTGAACATGCTGACCCAGGGAGTGGATCCGCAGATCGACTTCTCCGATCTGCCGAAGATCCGCGAAACCGTGGAATACTGCAACCAGCTGCGCGTACCGGAGCGCCACCCCTACGGCGGCGAGCTGGTGTTTACGGCCTTCTCCGGCTCACACCAGGATGCCATCAACAAGGGACTGGACGCCCTGGCACAAGAGGTGCGTCCGGGCGCGAACAACACCGAGGTCTCGTGGGAAGAGCTGCAGGAAACCACCTGGGAGGTCCCTTACCTGCCCATCGACCCGAAGGATGTCGGCCGCGATTACCAGGCGGTCATTCGCGTCAACTCGCAGTCCGGCAAGGGCGGCGTTGCTTACATCATGAAAACCGATCACGGCATCAACATGCCGCGCGCCATGCAGGCGGAATTCTCCTCTGTCGTCCAAGCAGTGACCGACGCCGAGGGCGGCGAGGTCAACTCCAAGAACATGTGGGACATCTTTGCCAACGAATTCCTGGAGCGCACTTCCCCGCTGGAGCTGGTCTCCTTCCAGGTGGACAACTCCACCACGGAGGATGAGGATGCCAAGGTAACCGCAACCATCGTCTTCAACGGTGAAAAGCGCATCGTCTCAGGCATCGGCAACGGCCCTATCGCCGCATACGCTAATGCCCTAGAGGATGTCGGAATTGATTTTGAGGTCATCGACTACTCCCAGCAGTCTCGCACCTCCGGTGACGATGCGGAGGCGGCCTGCTACATTGCCGCCGAAGTCAACGGCGCCCAGGTTTGGGGTGCCGGCATCGCCGGCTCCACGACGCGCGCGTCCATCAACGCGATTACCTCTGCCGTCAACCGCGCGGACTAACGCTGACCACATCCGCCGACCAGCCAGAGGAAGCAGAAGAAGGAGGAGCTCGGCCTCATCACCCGACCTCCTCCTTTGCGTATAATCCCCAGCACAATCTCTTTTGCTAATGTTTCCCCTTGCAACGCTGTGCTGGATATGCGCTGTTGTAGCCCATCACGGCGAGTTATATAATCAACAAAGATAATTTTTCACAGGAACAATTTGAGCATCTTGTGCGGTTAAACGGATTTAAGTCCACGCTACGACATTCCCTACTGCGCACGGTTTCACACCTAGCGAATTCGGCACGGTACGAGTAACGAAGGCGAATAGTATGACGGTCACCAACTACGTGGTCCCCCACCGTGGTTTTGGTGAACCCCGCCGCCTTACGGTTGACGCCGTCAACCCAGAGATGTTCTTACAGCTGTTCTCTTCAGCAGAAAATAGCCATCTCCCCGTTACCTTGTGTGGGCACTCCAGCTCCGGCTTCCGTGTCCGGCATGGAGGGGACATCGTCGGCGTCATTCCCGCCTCCCAGTCTGCCGCTTATGCAGAGCTGGACTCGATCATCGGTGCGGGATTAACTCCTCAGGCCACCGCAGAGATCGCGCTCCGCGAAGATGCGGCAGAGGAATCCATCCCGGTGTTTGAGGTTCTCCTCCCCGAACCAGGCCTGTGCGTTCCCCTCAATATCCCCCCAGCCCAGCGCTGGGGCATGCTCAACGGTGACCGCGCACTGCATATCACTGATTTTTCGGCGACCACGCACTCTTTGCCGAAGCACCCCGCCCATCTCCTCGTGCGCTTGTCCAACCGCCGGCACTTTTTCCGCCGTGCCATCGAGGTTCACCTAGATGACGAACTCGTCGCCACCATTCCGCGCGATCAAGCCTCGCAGTTGAGCGATACCATCACGGGATTCAAACACGAGGGTCTCATCGCAATTGCTCGCGCCTACTTCACCCCAGATGCCGAAGCCCCAACGTTAACTCTCTACACCGAAGATGGAACACCAAACACCAGTTTTGCGGTGAAAACCGCAGGCGTCATCGCTGCTGCCGCGGGGGCGGCTGCCGCGACGGCGGCAAGTACCGCCAAGGCACACGCAACAATCGCACCTATCGGCAGCTCCAAGGCAGCGGGTGCGGCACAGACCACTGGTTCCGCTGTTACAAAGGGTGCACAAGCCCTCTCCCTGAATTCAGTTGGGGCTGCCGCGACGACTGGAACCCAGATCGCTGTCGCTGGCACCGGGCTCAAGCTAGCCTGCGCAGCAAGTGTCGCTGTACTCGTCGGCGGCACCGCTAGCTTTGTCTCCTCAGTGCGCGCAATGCATCCCGCCCATGACCATGTCACCGACTCGGTTCTGGAGGGCTATACCACGTCGCTGCCGGCTCCGAGCCCGGCCAATGATGCAGAAGCTGACAGCGAACCTTCCGCCTGGGCAGAAGAGGAGACCGAAGGCACCGCCGCAGGGATTCACCGCCCTGAGCATCACAGTCTTGCGACCACATCCCGCGCCATCGAGAACACTGCTTTCTCCGCCTCGGCAGAGCCAACTGAGCTGACCGGGCAGCCTGAGCCAACTGAACCAGCAGAGCCCACTCAACATGCAGAGCTGGCTGCGCCTGAGGAAGTGACTCCTTCCCCTCGCAGCAGCCACGAAGTGCCCGCAACGCCGGAAGCAGAGACTCAGCCCGAAGAGCCGGAGAAGAACACCCCTTCCACGCGCACGAGCGAACCTAGCTCTACGCCGACTCAGAAGGCGACCCCAACTTCGGCGGCTCCGAACACCACTCCGACGGCTACCCCACGTACGTCTGAACCAGCTCCGTCGACCACGGCTGCGCCGATAACTTCCGAGCCCAGCGATTCCCTCACGTCAGAGCCAACCACCGAGTCCTCTCCCGAGCCGAGCGAAACGCCAACGTCTGAGCCGACCACTGAGTCCTCGCCGAAGCCTGAGCACACCTCCGAACCGAGCAGCACGCCAAAGATCTCTCCCGAACCGAGCGAGACACCAACGTCGGAACTGACCACTGAGCCCACGCCCGAGCCCAGCGAAACACCCACGTCGGAGCCGACGCCCGAGCCAGAGCTCACCCCTGAGCCCAGCGAGAAGCCCAAGCCAAAGCCGAGCACAGAGCGCACTCCTGAACCAAGCCGCACACCGGACCCAACTCCAGAGCCAACGCCTGAACCGACTCCAGAACCAACGCCTGACCGCGACGGCTGGGTCATCATCATCGAATTCGGTTAGTCACCTCAGCGCGTAGCGCCACCCTTACTTCCATTTAGGTGGTTCGCACCGCTTCACGTGTGCCCTTTCCAGCTTCCTCGCAGTTGGGTACTAAACTGTGAACAATGACTACGACACCCGGCCCCACCAAGCCTGCAGCGCAGCCTGGCGCAGCAGGGACGCCGGCCGCGGCGTCACCGAACACCAACGCCCCGAAGCCGGGACCACGCCCGCACCAGGCTGCCCAAAAGCAGACCGGGAATGAGCAACAAACGGCCCAGCCGCACAAGGACGACAACAAGGACAAGGCCACCGCCCGCGAGGAAGCCCTCGCAGCTTTCCCCTTCGTGGCGCTGACCATCCAAACCACCGGCATCCACCCTTCCACCGGCAGACTGCTCACTGTGGATGCGCTAACCCTCAACGCCGAAGGCGAAATCGGCCAAGAGTTCCACGCCGTCATCAATCCGGGCGAGGACCCAGGCCCTAAACACCTGCACGGTCTCAGTGCTGAGGAAGTCCAGGCAGGACAGTCCTTTTCCATGCTCCTCAAACCACTGGACCGGCTCATCGATGGCCGCACTCTCATCGTCCACGACGCCCCCTACACCTGGGGTTTCATCGTCTCAGAGGCACGCCGCGCAATGACCGCCGCCGCCCGCCAAAACCGCGCGCGCAATCGCAACCGCGGCAAGGGCCGGCGCCGCCGATTCAAGGTGGGACACGTTCCCACCCCAGTGGCGATCGTGGATACCCTCGCCACGGCTCGTCGCCAAAGCGTGTGGGGCACCGATATTCGTCTGGCAGCAGTTGCTCGCGATACCGGCCTTCCGGCGCCTGACCCCACGGCCAGCGTCGAACGTGCGCAGAAGCCGGAGAAGGAGACCTCCCGCGAAGCAACCCGCCTGCTTGTGGCTCTTTATCGCGCGCAAGCTTCAGGCCCACTGAGCAGTGCAGCACCGGATGATCTGCGAGCGGACCGTTTTGGGCTGCAGCGTTCCCACGTCCGCGTCGACGCTGCTGAAGCGCCCCGCCAGCACCACAACCCTGGCGCGTATGTGCCCGGCAAGGAGCTCATCCGCGGCATGGAGATCGTTGTAGCCCCGGAAATCACCGAGGACCCCGATACCATCATCGCCGCCCTAGCCCGCGAGGAGCTCAACTACTCTGAAAAGCTCACCCGAGAAACGTCCCTGGTGGTCTGCAACATCACCACCAACCTCGTGGGCAAGCCCATGCACGCTCACCGCAAGGACATCCCCCTGATGTCCGACGTTGCCTTCCTTGCCGCTCTCGAGCGCATCGAGGAACCCACGGAGCCAGAGGAAGAATCCGGGTCTAAGTCAACGGGTAGCTCGGGCGGACGCCACAGCAGCGGACAATCCAACCGCAATCGTTCCACGAACAAGAACCGCCGCCGCTCGCGCCGCAAGTCCTCCGGTACTCAGCACTCTGCCAAGCAGGAACACGCGCAGAAGAAGCACCAGGGCTCTTCGTCCGACGGATCTGCGAGTGACAAGCGCGCCCAGTCGGACTCCGACTCGAACAACCGGAACAGGGGCGGCAATAAAGGTCGCCGCCGTCGCCGGCGCGGTGGACGTGGCCGCCGCGGTAGTGGCAACCACCAGAAGCAGCAAAACTCGGGACACAACCGCTCACACAACACCGATAGCTAAGGTCCCCCGACTACTCTGGGGAACATGAATTTTAACTTCCGAAGCGCGTTTTCTTCCGCGCGCACTGCGGTTGCTACCACCGCTGCGGCGCTGGCCACCACCGCCTCGCGCGCCACGGGCCGCGGCGCGGGCGGCATGATTGGCGGACTCATCGCCAATGCCATCGACCCCACCATCATGCAGAACTTGGCCAAGCAGCGCCCGGCTATCCTGGTCACCGGAACCAACGGCAAGTCCACGACCACGCGCATGCTGGCCGCCGCAGTGCGCGCCGAACACACCGTGGCCACCAACGATGGTGGCGACAACATGGATGCGGGAATCATCTCCGCACTCTTGGCCGGCAAAGATGCGAGCCATCTAGTCCTTGAGGTAGACGAGCTTCACGTTCCCCACGTCTCGGATAATCTCAACCCCACCGCGCTGGTGCTGCTGAACCTTTCCCGCGATCAGCTGGACCGCGTGGGTGAGATCAACAAGATTGAGCGCGCCTTGCGCGGCGCCGTCGAGGCCCACCCGGACATGCTCGTCATCGCCAACTGCGATGACGTCCTCATGACCTCCGTGGCCTATGACGCGAAGAATGTCATTTGGGTTTCCGCGGGTGCCGGCTGGATGGGTGAATCCGTCACTTGCCCGCGCACTGGGGGCCACATCGTGCGCGAGGGCGAGGACTGGCACGCGGTCAAGCCGCTTGCCGACGGCCGCGAATTCCGCCGCCCCACCCCCACCTGGGCAGTGACGGAGGACGGGCTGGTGAGCCCGGAGGGCGTCGATAAGCTGCGCCTTTCCCTCCCAGGCCGCGCGAACCGCGGCAATGCTGCCCAAGCCGTCGCCGCCGCGGTTGAAGCTTTCGGCGTGGACCGCCACAAGGCCATTGCCGCTGCGGAAGGCGTCGATGATGTGGCCGGACGCTACTCCACCATCACGCTGGGCAAGCGCACGATTCGCCTCCTCCTGGCCAAGAACCCGGCCGGCTGGCAGGAAGCGCTGTCCATGGTGGACCGAGAGGCAGATGGCTTGGTCATCGCCGCCAATGGCCACGTCGCCGACGGTATTGATATGTCCTGGCTGTGGGACGTGCGCTTCGAAGACTTCGAAGGTATTCCCGTCAAGGCAGCGGGTGAGCGCGGCACCGACCTCGCAGTGCGTTTGGTCTATGCGGATATCTCGCACGAGCTCATCGCAAACCCACTCGCCGCTATTAAATCCTGCCCGGAGGGCCGAATCGAGGTCTTGGCCAACTACACCGCCTTCCGTGATCTGAAGAAGGCCCTCACCGCCGCAGCAGCAAAGGAGCACTCGAATGACTAGCCTGCAGATTGGCCTCATCCTCCCTGACATCCTGGGTACCTACGGCGATGACGGCAACGCCCTGGTCCTGCGCCAGCGCGCCCGCATGCGCGGCCACGAGGCTGAGATCGTGCCCATCAAGCTAGGTGAGCCGGTGCCGGATTCTCTCGACGTCTACACCCTTGGCGGCGGCGAGGACACCGCGCAGATTCTCGCCGCAGAGCACCTCATCGCCGATGGCGGCCTGACCCGCGCGGCGGCCGCGAAGCGCCCGATTCTGGCGATTTGCGCAGGCCTACAGGTACTCGGCGAGTCCTTCCGTGCGTCCGGCCGCGTGGTGGATGGTGTGGGGCTCATCGACGCCACCACCGCCTCCATGACCGAGCGCGCTATCGGTGAGGTAGCCACGGAACCGACCAAGGCCGGAATCACCGCTGAGCTCACCGAGCCGCTCACCGGTTTTGAAAACCACATGGGTGCCACCATCCTGGGGCCTGCCGCCCAACCGCTGGGAACGCTGACGCGTGGAACCGGCAATGCGGATACCGCCGCCATCCTGGATCTCTCCGACAAAGCCGTTCAGCGCGGTGCCGAGGGCGCGGTGCAGGGCAGCGTTATCGCCACCTACATGCACGGTCCGGTCCTGGCACGCAACCCGCAACTGGCTGACCTGCTCTTGGCCAAGGCCATGGGAGTCGCACTCAGCGAACTCGAGCCCTTGGATATCCCGGCCATTGCTCAGCTGCGCACCGAGCGCTTTAATGCCTCGGAGCCGCCGCGCTCGCAACGCTAGATATCAATAGAAGTAACTAACTGAACCGATTGACCACAACCTTCGGCACACGGTACCGTAGGCAACGGACGCACTAAGGTGCTCCACTTCCGAAGCTCGTGTTGTTCACACGAGCTTTCGCGTATCCAGGGGGTGTTCCTATATAGTTTGTCAACCTCGCGGGTGGATTAGCCGGGGTTATTCGGCAGGGCGAAGGCGATCCCTCGCCCACTTTTCGGGCTCTTCCGGTTTCGGGGTGAGGTAGAAAACGACGGGTTCAGCGGGTCACCACAACATGTAGGGGTCCCTGGTGTGAAGATGAAAGTTCC